>JAZODZ010000040.1:0-17118 GCA_045597285.1 Myxococcota bacterium | reverse complement strand
AATTGCTCGCCGATGGCGCGGAATGCGACAAAGACGAAGCATGCCAGAGCGGAAGCTGCAAAGCAGAATCCGAGGATGAAGGTGCCAAGATGATTTGCGTCGCAGAAGCCGCCGAAGCGGATCTTCTTGCCGATGGCGCGGAATGCGACAAGGATGAAGCCTGCCTGAGCGGCAGCTGCAAAGCAGAATCCGAGGATGAAGGTGCCAAGATGATTTGCGTCGCAAAGGCCGAGGAATCTGAACCTCAGGATGATCCCAAAGAATAATCTCTCACTTCTCTCTCTCCAGAGGGGTTTCCGGGGAAGGAGGCTTCGGCTTCCTTCCCCGGTTTTGTTTGTCCACAAACTCGCCTTTTGTGATTTGGCAAGCTACGGTAGAAATCGCTGTCGGGTATGTCACGGTGCAGACGAGCCAGGGGCCTCATCCATCGATGCGGTTTCGCCGATGGTTTTGCCGGGATTCCATGCCCATATATTCCCTTTCGCTTCTGCCATTGTCTGGGGCAAGCTGTCTGGTTACCGCTTCAATGATATCAGCCATTTCGACGATAATGTAGCCACCCATGCCTCCGAGAGAGACGAACGGATTAATAGTGTGTTCTTTGTCTATGTAATATTCACACTTGCCGTCATTCTTACCAATTTCAGCATAGGCAACGAAGGAATCAGGAACGCGAAGATTTGGAATGGCCCAAGCTCTATGGGACAGACGAGCGAACCGTACGACGTCAGTGTTTGTCGTTGGAGATGGTGTGGGATGGGGATGGTGAGGCGGACTACCGTGTTTGAATAGAGCATGTTTGAGTTAAAAAGATTTGCATTGGCGCAATTTTAAACTACTCTTGTATGCGGTGGCATTCGGCTGGATGTTCGGTTTTCGGTATTGGAGCGATGAGGTTGTGATGAAACGTCTTCTTATTGTATGCATTGGATTAATGATTTTGGCTGAGGGATGTACGATGGAGCTTTATGGCGATAGATGTCCAGATTGGGTTGCTGTATATGAAGACCGCGTTTATGTTGAAGCTCAGGAGAGTTCCGCTGAGGCATTGGAGGCAAGGAAGACGGGGCATTGCCCAGATAAATACATTTGCACATTGAATAGTGAGAAGGAGCGAGTTTGTCGAACAGAATGTGACGAAACTTCAACTTTGTGCAATGAAAAGTGCATGAATAACAAAGAATATACATTTTCTTTTACCGAATACGATGGACTTAAATATTGTGTTGCCACCGAAACTGGGGCGGACAAGTGCCCAGATAAATGTGTAAATGGCTGCAACGACGACGGTTCATGTAAACCCTTGGAAGGTTGTCAAAATGGGGTTAATGACGATGGTACATGTCGATGCCCAGATGAATGTGCAAATGGGTGTGATGAGACTGGTTCGACTTGTACTTGCCCGAGTTCCTGTGTTGGGGGATGTAATGATATCGGCTCGCAATGCACGTGCGCGGCGAGTTGTGTGGATGGATCGTCGTGTGATACGACTACGGGGAAATGTAAGTGTATTGACCGATGCAAATTCGGCTGCGATGCGACCGGAACGTGTGCGGAAGTCTGTGAAAATGTCAAATGCGACGGTGAAAATGAGCAATGCCAGGCCGTTGAGAAAGAAAGTAAAATAGAAGCAGTTTGCGTCGATTTGTGCGAAGGGGTAAAGTGCAAGGATGACGAATATTGCAAAATGGGGGATTGTTACTTTTGGGATAAAAACAACAATCATTTGCACGACAAGTATGAAACGGCGGCAAAACAGGGGCAGAGTTGCCGAAAATATAAGGATTGCAACAGTTCGGCCGGGGCTGTAGATGGCTTCTGCGATAGTTTTCTAAATTATACATGCTCTACGAAATGCACCGATGATTCGCAATGCGTCGATGATGGAGAATTTCATTATATTTGTCGAGCCGATGGCCGCTGTGCGCCGGATTCTTTTGTGACGGTTTGGAAACTTCCTCCTAAAGGCACCAATGATATTACTGATTATAAGTTGCAATTGCGCATTCCCACGAGTACAGCAACAGCCTGTGATTTTACGATTGACTGGGGTGACGGTTCGAAATCTGAAAAGTGTGTTAAAGAATCGAAGGATGATACGATTTATTGTGATAAACAGGGCAATAATACATTGATAAATAATGGGGATCTGCTTCATACCTATCAAGTCCATGGCTTTGTTACTGTCAAGATTACAGGGCAATATGATGGTTTCGGGTGGCCGACAAGTGATGAGTACTATTTTGATCAAGATGGCGAGAACGTCTATGTATATCAATATAGCAATTTAGATAATTCTCCTACCAAGTTGTTTGAAGTCAAATCGTATGGGCCTGTCGGTTTAGGACCATTTGCATTTGCATTTGCGAGTACAAATACAAGTAGTGTCTCATCTATTTCAAAGGTCGATATTCCAGATGCTTCAAAAATGCAAGATATGCGCTATACATTCTATTACTCATATAAATATAATTTACCCATTGAAAACTGGGATATGTCTCACGTCGTTGATATGCGCGGTATGTTTAAGTATGCCAGTAATTTTAACCAACCACTCGATCACTGGGATACCTCGAGTGTGAAATGGATGGGCAATAAAGGGGACGATGTGGAGATGCCCCATGGAGTGTTATCTGACGGCGTGTTTTCTCATGCAAACGCATTCAATCAACCGTTGGAGCATTGGGATACTTCAAACGTCGTCAGTCTTTCGACTATGTTTAAGAATGCAACGGCTTTTAATGGCGCTGTCAACGATTGGGAAACGTCGAAAGTGATGTTTATGTATGGCATTTTCCAATTTACCGACTCTTTTGATCAGCCGCTTGACCATTGGGATACCTCTAATGTCACCGATATGCGATATGCTTTTAATGAAGCAAAGGCTTTTAATCAGTCGCTTGACACATGGAATACGTCTAATGTCGAAAATATGAGTAATATGTTTAATGGTGCGATTAAATTTAATGGTACGATCGGAAGCTGGAACACGTCTAAGGTCGAGGATATGAGTGGTATGTTTCAAATGGCAGAATCCTTTAACCAATCGATTAATCAGTGGACTGTATATGATGTTACCAATATGCATGGTATGTTTTCGAGTGCGAAAGCTTTCAATCAGCCACTTGATAACTGGTATCCGGGCCAAGTTACAGATATGAGCAATATGTTTAGTGGTGCGACCACATTTAATCAGAAAGTTTTTCGTGATGATAGTACACACTGGCCAGTTACGAATATGAGTGGTATGTTTAACGATGCAACATCATTTAATCAGTCTGTTAAACATTGGAATGTTTCCAATGTTACGAATATGTATGGGTTGTTTCAAGGCGCGGCATCCTTTAACCAACCGCTGGATGCCTGGGCAACAAAACTCAAGAAAGTTACGAGTATGTCATCCATGTTTAATGGTGCGACAGCTTTTGATCAGGATTTGAGTTCATGGCAATTTGGTAAAAAGGTTACTGTGACGAATATATTTAAAAACACGAAGTTAGCGAAAGATTCGAGCAATATCTATTGCAAGATATTCAATGCGTGGAAGGGAAACATTTCGGCTACGACGTGTGCGGATTTGGGTATGGCAGGGTGTAGTTGCGAGTGATCGGGATTCGGTGGGCTTTCATAAATTTGATCGGGAGAAATGACAATGTTTCGAAAGATAAATCATTTTTTATATGTGTCTGCTGTGATTTTCCTTCTATCGGGATGCACGCTTGAATCCTCTATTTATGCCTGTGGCGAAGGGGATGGTACGCTTGATTGCACCGAAGCCATTCCTGGCTGGGGCGATGGTACATGTGATGATGGGAAATGCGTTGTTACAGCGTGTACCGATGGTTTTGTGGTCAGAAACAATCAGTGCGAATCCGGCTGTCCCAATGGTGAGCATCTCGTCAATGGCGAATGTATTAAAGACACCACATCGGAATGTGGCTATTATTTGGTCAATTGCGAACGCGAAGTACCCGGTTGGTGGAATGGAACTTGTACCGACGGACAGTGCGTCGTTAACAAATGTAAATCCGGTTATCTGTTCAAGAACAATCAATGCGAATCCGGCTGTTCCGCAGGTCAGCATCTCGTCGATGGTGAATGTGCTCAGGATACTCCAAAGGAATGCGGCAATTACCTGGTCAATTGCAAACTTGAAGTGCCCGGTTGGAGCAATGGAACTTGCACGAATGGGCAGTGCCTCGTCAGCGAATGTACATCGGGCTATATGTTCAAAAATAATCAATGCGAAAATGGTTGCCAAGAAGGCGCACATCCCAAGGACGAGGGGTGTGCACCGGATTCCATTGAACATTGCGGGGATGAACTGACGAATTGTGAACTCGAGCTAACCGGTTGGGCCTCGGGAGAATGCAGTAAAGGCAAATGCGTCGTCCGCGAATGTAAAACCGGTTATATATTTAATGGCAAACAATGCGAACCTGGCTGCCCCACGGGACAGCATCTCAATGAGGACAGGCTTTGTGAAGTGGATTCAGCCAAACATTGTGGCACGCTGGAAAATGATTGCACGGCATCGGCAGGGTGGCTCGATGGGGAGTGCGAGAACAGAAAGTGTGTCGCAACCAAATGCGAACCCAATTTCGAAATTAAGAATAATCGCTGTGATCCATGCGCTAAAACGACGCACATTTATCAACCGGACGAATCAGAATTTAAGTATATTTGCGAACCCAATTCCCTGGAAAACTGCGGTTCACACGGTTATCAATGCACTGAAAAAATTACCGGATGGGTCGAAGGACATTGCGATGAAGAGAAAGGGGAATGCGTCGTTGAAAAATGCCAGGAAGGTTATTCCCTCATCGAAGGCAAATGTATTGTCACATCTTGTCCTGAGGGTGAACATATCTATCGCGATGCCAACGTCTGCGAGGCCGACAGCCTTGAAAACTGCGGGCTTCACGATTATGACTGCTCCAGATTGGTCTTTGGCTGGAAATCCGGACGATGCGAAAATGGTGCTTGCGTCGTCGATGAATGCCAGTTCGGATGTGAAATCAACGATCATGGCAAATGCGAAGCCTGGTATGATGGCGGAGATGGAGAATGCGCTGTAAAATGTGACGAAGACACGGGCTATGCAACGTTCATCTTTGAAAACAAAAAATATCGAGCCAAATGTCTTTATACGGCCAAAGACTTTTTGGATTTTAGAGACCAAATCAATACGCTCGCCAGTTATGAAGATACCTGGCCAATCGATAATGCAGATTCAGCCTATATTCTGATGAATGACATCGACCTTGGTACACAGGAAGAATGGATTGAGGTAGGTTGCGCCCATTACGATCATTTGTACTCGGACAAAAGTCCAGCCTATTTTTATCAAAAGTCTTTTTTTGGAAACAATAGGATCATTACAGGTGACCTCACGTGTCGGACGAAAGGATGCGGGATTTTTGGATATCTTTCGGCATCTCGTCTGGACCGTATATATTCTGGTATCAATCTATATTTCGATGGAGATTATATCAGTAAGCATCCCGATGACGAGTATGCTTCCATTGTTGGAAATATCGCCGGAAGTATAGCCTCATCTATTATCTCGAATTCAACCGTCGTGGGAACCGTACAGGAAAAGATCATTGCGGAGCGAGGAGATTCAACGGATCGATGGCTATATGTGGGTGGAATTGCTGGATTTTCTCGAAATTCCATACTTCAGAATAACGAATTTGCCGGACAAATAAAGGGGACGGGATATACACCAACTGACGTCGGTGGTATCTTTGGTGGTCTGGCTGTCAGTGCCAAGGCGGTCAATACTGTTGATCACTGCACGGTTTCCGGGAGTATCGATATTACGCTTGATGAACGATGCACCATAACGGATTCTCTTGGTCAGTCAATGTCTGTCAATATCGGTGGCATTTGCGGATATTGTCGCGGAGATTTCAAGAATAACGCAGTCTATGGCAATATTTCCGGCGTTGGGGCCATCGGCGGAGTCGTAGGAATGCTTTATGCCGATTCGGAAGTCGACAACAACTATGTTAGTGGAACGATAACGTCTCATGGGGGTAAAGCCGCTGGTATTGTGGGAACCATGTATTATGAAACATCGTCATATACTAAATCATTTACGACAAAAATAAACAGTAATGCATTTCTTGGAAATATTATATTTGATGGTTCTATAGAAAATCTAACAAATTATGCCGGGGGCGTTATGACACAGGTAACTGGAACCCTGCCCATTGGACATCGTTTTATCGTGTCCAATAACCTCTCTGTTGGCAATATCATGAATGCGAGCGAAGCCTCTGGCATCGTCGGCGCTTTTAAGGCTTCTTTTAATAACAATTCACAGGATAACGCATATTTCGCGCTGAGAAATAACTGGACTGCAATGCGTTTCAGTCAAATTGAAGGTGGACATAGCAATGCGCTTACCCAGTTTATTTGTCCTTCTGGTATCACGTGTCCAGACAGTATTATTAGCATTTCTAACAATTATTATTTGGATACCGAACTCACCCAGGCCGATGACCCTGTTTCGCATAATTTGGCAGAACCGTCATTCAGCTCGAATTATCCACTTGAATATGCAGATGACGGCGAAGGACAGCTGATGCTGAACGCAGTCAATGATACAAAAAAATATCTGATGTTGGATAGATTAAACAATCCGTCAATTTACCATACCACGTGGCGCAATATGTTGTGCACACAAACGGGGGATGGTGAAATCGCCGAAGAATTTGACGCCAAACATCTTCTTCCCATTCCGTTCTCTCTGTCACCGAAGAATTGCGAGGAAGCCGAAGTTAAGATTCAATAAATATGTTTGACCTCACCCCGCCCGCGTTGCGGGCACCCCTCTCCCATTGGGCTTCGTCGTCTCACGACTTTGCGTATGCCATGCATCGGAGAGGAGGGAGAGTATTGTCATCATGTCCACAACAATAGAAACACCATTAGGGTAATTACTGGCCAGTTACCCCATTCCCCATCAATTATTTGCTTGAAATTTGAAAAAAAGATAAAATCGACAAGGGATTGCTGAGTTCGGCAGAAAGTCGGCGAATTTCCTTTTAAAAATGGGATCGTGATCTGCATCAAGGGCAGACATCACAACCGCATAGATTAAGAGTTTGAGCTGTTTTGTTTACATCGTGAACAGAGATTTCCAATGGGCGTAAAAATGCAGCAGGGTAGGATTGAAATGAAGAAACAGATGCGTGTGAAGAATCTTTCTTATCTCCATGCAGGATACGGGAGACGGCAGCTCATCTTTTTGCTTGGAATGCTCGCCATGATGTTGATACCGGTGTCGGGCTATGCGAAAGGCCCTTGCGACGAATTGGGGAATAATATCGAATGGACGGGTGGTCTGCAGGAAATCATCATGATGATGCAGGCGAATGATATGGAAGGGGCGAAGAAGAAGGCGAAAGCGCTTTCGGAGATTTGTGCGACTGCCCCATTGCTCAACTATCTGCAGGGAAAGATCGCTGAGTCGACGAATGAGAAAAAGGAAGCACTCTATTTTTACCAAAAGGCGAGCGAGAATACCTATACGTTCGCCGTGGCCCCCGATACGGCAAAGAAGATCTGGTATGCACGGTATGAAAGCGAATATCCCGATCGAACGGAAAGTGCCGTGGCCGAGCGTGAAGCACAAATTTCGAGCCTGCATGGCGAATATGCGAAGCTGGATGACGAAAAACAAGACCTGATTTCGGATGTGATGTGGGCAGGTGCTGGTATCGGGCTTGCGGGGATTGCGATTGCTGGCGGTGGCATCGGTATGTTGTTCGCGTCCAGAAATGATAAGTATGAAAGAGTCAATCTCGAAGACATCAATTTGAAGACTGGCAAACCGAATATTGATGATTCGATCCATTCTTATAAGTATAAACCGGTTTATCTCGCAGGTTGGGCAATGGTTGGAGCCGGGGCTGTATTGGCCATCAGTGGAGCTGTTCTGACGGGTGTTTATGGCTATCAATACACGCATCCACTTAAAGATGAATCTATTTCATGGCAGATTTCTCCTTTGGATATATCGCTCCAGATCGCATTTTAAGGAAGGATTGTATGAAAAGATTATTCTTTATTCTCTGTATTATGGGCTTGGTTACAGCAGGGTGTGATAGTGGGTTTGTCGTGACAGAAAGTTGTAAAATTGATGAAGAATATAAATGTGAATCGAATGTGTTATATAAATGTTCGGAACATATTGTTGATTCCGAAATTGTATATTGGAGACCCCAAATTACATTGGAGAATTCAACTAGATGTAAATATGGTTGTGATGAATCAAGAAATCAATGTAAATGTCCAGATACCTGTCCAGATAATTGCAATGAGCAAGGAATATGTACAAACTGTCAGACGGAGGCGGATCCAAATACTGGGGCGTGTCTATGTCCAGAGACTTGTGTGAATGGTTGTGAAAATGATGGCGCTTGTAAATGCTTAGAGGAACTTTGTCTATATGGATGCGATGAGAATGGCAAGTGTCTTGCAATCAATGACTGTGTGAATGAAAAGGATACCAATGGGAAATGTATTTGTCCATCAACTTGCGTGAATGGGTGTGAAGACAATGGCTCTTGCAAGTGTCCCGGTACTTGTGTGAATGGGTGTAATGATGACGGGACATGCAGATGCCCATTTGATTGTGAACGTGATATTTGTGACAGTACAGGCGAAACCTGTTGCCCTGACACTTGTGTCGCCGGATGCAAAAGTTCTGGGGAGTGCCTTTGTAAGGATGAATGCCTTATATGTGATGCAACGGGAGCAACTTGCTGTAATGACAAATGTCGATATGGCTGCGACATCACAGGTGAGGTATGTAGTTGCGAAGCGTCATGCGCGTCTAATAAATGCAGTGAGACTGGCGATGAGTGTCAATGTGCAGTGGAGTGCATTAATGGTTCAACGTGTTCAAATATTACCGGTAAGTGTTCGTGCCTTCCTCAGTGCAAATATGGCTGTAACGAAAATGGATCGTGTGATGCGGCTTGTGCAAATAAAAAGTGTGGAGAAAACGAGAGATGCGAAGAAGGCGAGTGTGTCAATCTTTGCGATGGTATTAATTGTAATAGTGATGAGTATTGCAGCTATGGCCAATGTTTTTCCATGGATGCGAATGGCAACCATTTGCATGATAAATTCGAAACTGTGCTTATGCAAGGGGAACGGTGTAGCAAGCATTCCGACTGCGATTCAAGAACGAATAGTCGGGATGGTTTCTGCGACAGTTTTATCGGTTATAGATGTTCGACCAAATGTAGCAGTAATTCGCAATGCCTCGATGGCTATATCTGCCGTCCGGATGGTCGATGCGCTCCAAAAGAATTTGTCACCGAATGGAGCATTACATCAAATAGCCGAGAACTCGTGCTTCCCAAGTCAAATAAGGCTTGTACCGTCAATTGGGGGGATGGAAAAACGGAGAGTTGTTCGACATCTCAATCCTTAAAGCATACCTATCAGAGTGCAGGAGAATTTACAGTCACGATTACGGGCGAATACGGGCCGCTTACCTGGCCGTATGAAAAGTTCACGAATTCTGAATATGTTGACGGCGATTATGCTTATCGATATACGGGCAAGGACAACACTCCTTCTAAGCTGACAACAATTAAATCGTATGGTCAAGTCGCTCTGGGGCCTTTTGCCTTTGCATTTTGCGACAATTTGACGACCCTATCGTCTGTTGATATTCCCGATGCAAGCAAAATGAACGATTTAAGCCATGCATTTAATAATTCAAAGTTTAACAAGTCGATTGAAAATTGGGATGTATCGAAGACGACTAATATGAGTTATATGTTCTGCAATGCGAAAGAATTCAATCAACCGCTTAACAGATGGGATACGTCTAATGTTACTAATTTAAGTTTTATGTTTTCAAATGCGAAAACGTTTAATCAGCCACTCAATAGTTGGGATACATCCCAGGTTACGAATATGACGGCGACATTTCGCAAAGCTGCTGCATTTAATTATTCGCTCAATTTGTGGAAAACCGATAATGTTATGCGAATGACTTCGATGTTCAATAATGCAGTGATGTTCAATCAGTCTATTGAGAATTGGAATACTGCGAAAGTGACAGATATGAGTTATATGTTCTATGGTGCTAAGGCGTTTAACCAGCCGCTCAATGCATGGAATACAATCGCAGTTCAATATATGCAATATATGTTTTATGGCGCGTCTGCGTTTAATCAGGATTTGAGCAAATGGAATACGGTCAATGTCACAAATATGTCCAATATGTTTAATGGTGCGACGGCTTTTAATAAATCATTAAGTTCCTGGAATGTTGCCAATGTCACAAATATGTCCTCTATGTTTAGAGATGCAACCAGTTTTAATGGTGATTTGAGTAAATGGAACACCTTCAGCGTGACGGATATGTCCTATATGTTTTATGGTGCAAAAAAATTTAATAGCTCAGTATTTTACTGGAATACAGCTCGTGTGAAGAATATGTCCAATATGTTTAATGGTACGACGGCGTTTAACTGTTCATTAAATAATTGGAACGGCGGTAATGTAACAAATATGTCGAATATGTTTTATAATGCAACGACATTTAATCAGCCACTCAATAATTGGAATACGGCCAAAGTTACCAATATGTCGAATATGTTTTATAATGCGAAAGCATTTAATCAGCCACTCAATAATTGGAATACCGCAAATGTGACCACTATGGAGAGTATGTTTTTAGGCGCATCCGTTTTCAACCAGTCGCTCAACAATTGGAAACTTACCAGTGCTACAAGCATTAAGTGGATGTTTTATAATGCATCCAAATATAATCAGGATTTGAGTAAGTGGAGTGTGCCGTCAACATTGGCTGTTACCAATATGTTTTATGGGTCAGGTTTATCGAAAGATAACTACTGTAAGATTCAGAATTCTTCGACTTGGAAGAATAAGTCAAATTTGGGAAAAAACTATTCTTGTAATTGATTCGTCGTTTCGAACTCAGCGAAATTGCGCCGTATTTCGTGTAGCGAAATAGGCACCGTGCGGCGCATAGCCGCCCCCAAAAAAAGGAGTGCGGCGCATAGCCGCACTCCATATTCATCACTAAGTGGCTGACATCTTGAGGAAGATGCCGAGTTTTTGCCGCAGCTCGGAGAACCGTTCGCTCGTGTTGAACGAAAGGAGGTTCGAGAGGTAGGGCGTGTTCGTGTAATGAGACTGCCATTTGGAGGGCATTTGCGCGAGCGTGATGCTCGGGGCTTTGGCACGTATGAGCGCCGAGACGGATGCCGTGAGGTTCGCGCTGAAGATGTGTCCCATGTTGACCGCGAGTGAGTTTGCGGTGTGAATGAGCTGTTTGGGGTCGTATTTGAAAGCGGCGACGCCTCTTTGCGCGATGAGTTCCGTGACGCTCTTTCGCAGATTGCGCGGCATGTAAGATTTGATGCTGTTCAGGATGGCCGGGGTCGTGAGTTTTTCGTCATAGAGCCCGAGCAGGCCGGACATCAGCATCGTGATGTTTTCGGGCGGCAGCTGGCATAATGCGAGCGTACCGAGTTTGTATTGCGTGAGTGCGGCGGCCATGTGGAACCGGACTTCTGCTTCGGAGCATTTTTTGAGCGGAATCGGATCGAAGAGTATCTCTTCCGGGAAATCCGGTGACTGCATGAAGAAAAATGGCAGGTCTTCGGCAAGCCTCGCTGTACACTGGACGCCGAATGTGGACGCGAGCCGTTGGAAAATGCGGCTGATTGCGGGTTCATTGCTGATAGGCATGCACACGATTTCCGGCGTCTCGAAGATTTTTGTCCTTGCGGCCGCGAGTACGAGCAAATCGCGCACGTTCTGGTTGATTTCGTAGGGAGAGGCGCTGATGAGGATATCGTCGTCGATCTGGCTTGGCTTGTCGGGATATTGTTTGACAAAGATTTCCTGGAGGCTTTCGGACGGAATGAGCGGCGCATTGAGGACGAAGAGCTGCTGTTCGACGCGGCATTGCAAGTCGGGGCGGTTCGCGTTGATCGCGATTTGGAGCATGGCCTGATAGGGTTCGATGCTGAGTGGCGAGAGCGCTGCGGCCGCAGAGGCGTGTATCATGGCTTCTTTGGGATCGAAGACCTTGGACGCCAGGAGCTGTGTTCTGAGCGAATTGGGCGCGAGATTGGCCGCCGCGATGGCGTATTTGTCGGCTTCGAAACGCATGTGGAGCGGCCCCGCGTAACAGAACGCGCAGAATTCGTAGATGTCGAGCATGATTTCGACGGGGAGGTTCTTGATTTCGAGCAGGTTCTCGATGAAGGCCCTGAGCACCGCGGGATCTTTGCATCTGGACACGAAGGGCTGGATTTCGTAGAGAATGCTGGGCTGCAGTTTGACGAGACCGGCTGCGTCTGCCATGAGGCGCGTGAGCTTTTCCTTGTCGGAGTTGGCCTGATAGATATTGGCCATCTGAAGGAGAATGCGGATATTTTGCGGTGGCGGCACGAGCGTGTTGAGGCGCAGGAGCAGGGCAAGTGCCTCGTTGAAGCGGCCGTCTGCGAAGTAGATGCCGGCCATCTGTTCGAGCGCCTGGATGTTGTCCGGGTTGTTCGTGAGAATGTCCTGAAGGATGGGAATGGCCTGGCGCGGTGCATCGAGGTGTTCGATGAGCAGCGCGGCAAGCGTGATCCGCGTCTTGAGGGCAATCTCGGAGAAACTCGAGTCGGTTTCGAGAATCATTTCGAGGACGCTTCGTGCGTCGTTCCAATGCTGCTGCGAAATCTCGATCTCCGCGAGTTTCCACATGACGGTCGTATTGTCGTGCTGCAGTTCGAGTATCTGTCGATATTTGACGGCGGCCTGCATCGGCTCGTAGAAATCGTTGAGATAGGTTTCGGCCATCTGCATGTACCGATTGACCTGATCTTCTTTGGAAATCGAGCGAGTATGGAGCTGCATCAGCGTGTCGATGGCGGCGATATCGTGTTTTTTCTTGAGGAGTTCGACGAGTTCGTCGCAAATTTCCATCTGTGTCGGCGCGAGCATGAATGCCTGTTTGAAGTATTCAGCGGCAAGATCGGGTTCGTCGAGCGTGTCGCGAGCAATGCGGGCGGCTTTGAGCCAGGTCGTGATGCGGGTTGGAATGTACTCGATTTGCTGTGCCTGCATGGAGAGGAACTGGCACATGAGTTTGGGATTGCCGAGCTTTTCGGCCATGTTGGCGGCGACGCGGAGGGACGGCAGGTGCGTCGGATTCTCCTCGATGAGGTTGCAAATTTCTGAAAATGCGCGCTGGGGCGATTCGGCATACATCGCTTCGACAAGGGCGAGCTGCAATTCAGTCTTGTCTTCGGAAGTCGCTCGCTGAAGTCTTTTCTCGATGAACGGGACGAGATTGGCGCGGCTCGGTTCCATGGATTCGAGGCGTTCGTTCGCGATGACGTTGTCGCAGTCGATTTCGATGGCAGCTTTGAGCGCGGAGATCTCGTTTTCGAATGCGCCCGGGATATCCTGACTGAGGTGGGCGATGAATGCGGCGAGGTTGTAGTTGTGAACGGCGAGCGTCTTATCCTTGGTGTTTTGTGCGCCTTCGGTAAAGAGGGAGGCGATTTCGTTCATCTGCCCCATTTTGTACTGGTCGAAGATGAGCGTGAACCGGGCGTTCATGGCATCGGGCGTCAGCGCAAGCGAAAGCTCGAGCGGATGGATGGACTCTTCCGGGGTTTTGAGCAACCAGGTGTTGAGATACGCGAGCGTGAGGGAACACGCGCTTTTGGTCGCCTGATTCTTCGTGAGATTGGTGAAATCCTGTAGCAGCGCGACGAGGTTGTTGATGCGTGCATAAGCGCCATAGAGGAGCGTGAGCAGGAAGATCGTCGGCGTATAGGTCGGGTCATTTTGCTGTGACATCTCGAGCAGGCTGATGGCCTGTTCCGGCTCGTTGAAGAGCGTCAGCGTTTTGAGCGCGACCTTGAAGAGATGTCGAGCCCGCATGATTGGATGCGTCATGGTTTGGACGCGGGCGAGCGCGAGTTCGTAATAGGCCGCGAAATTCCGGGTCTGCCGATAGATCGTGGAGAGGTTTGTGATGGCGACGAGGTTTTCGGGCTCGAGCTTGAGGATTTGTTCGTAACACGTGACGGCGGCGGTGTGGTCGCAGAGCAAATCCTTGTAAATACGCGCCATGTTGTTGAGCGTGACGATGCGATCGGCTGTTTTGGACTGCAGGCCGAGATGCTCCTGCAAAACGGCGATCAGTTCCTTCCAGTTACGCGATTCGGTGAGGATATCTTCGAGTTCGTTGAGAACGGCAACGGATGTCGGATCCTCTTCTTTCGCCTGCATGAGGAACGAACGGGCGTAGTGGAGTTTGTTGAGTTTATATCGGCAGATGTTGGCGATTCGGACGAGGATGGTGCAACGTTCCGAGGCGGCCGTCATCGTGTCGCGTTCGGCGAGCATCATCTCGATGACGGTCTTCCAGTCGCCCGTTCGTTGCGTCAGACGCTGGATGCACTGGATGGCGTGGACATCGTCGGGATAGATTTCGCGATAGAGCCTGTAATAGACGATGGCATTTTCGGGCTGGTTGAGCGAGTAATCGCAGATGGTCGCGAGTGTATAGAGCAGGGATGCGCGTTGTTTGGCGTCCTGCGTGACATCGAGTTTGGCGCGATAAATCTGGGCGACGCCTTCGAAATCATTTCGGGCACGGAGAATGGTGTCGAGGTATTCGAAGGCGGTTCTCTGCGCCGGGTTTCTCGACAGGGCATCCCTGAAATGCTGTTCGGCCTCGACGTAATTGTTGAGGACATCGTAGCAGTAGCATCCGAGCGACGCGAATCGTGCCGAAGCGTCTTCGGAATCGGCACGGCTTGCAAATTCGCGGGAGAACTGCATGACTTCCGCGGTCCTGTTTTCGGATCTCAGAAGATCCTGATAGTACTCGAGGACGAGTCTTTCGCATGGTTTTTTGAAGACGATATCCTGGAGGATATTGAGTGCGGCCGGGATATTCTTGCCGTTTCTTTCCTGGTTGATGGCACGGAGCAGTGTGAGTTCAAGTCTTTCGCGTGGCGAATCGGAGGCTTCGATGAGCCTGACGAGCACGCCGTCGAGTTCCTGCCAGCGCGTGGGGTCGTCGGTCAAGTTTTCGGCCTGCAGTTCGAGCGGCACGGTGTCTTTGGGGTTGAACACGAGCGCCTGTTCATACGCCGTGTTCGACCCGGTGAAGTCCGAAAGCAGGTCGATCGCGATGCCGCCGGCAAGTATCATGGCTGCATTGCTGATGATTTTGTCTTTCGAGTCCTGGGCGAAGGCGATGGTACGTGCGTAGAGGGTCTGCCAGTTTCTTTGCCGCAGAAAAATGCTCATGGCATGCTGGAAAGCGTAGAGCATTCCCGGAGACAGCTCGAGCGCCCGCAGGTAGCTGTCGAGCCCGTCCGACATGCCCGGATTCTGACTGCTTTCGATGTCGCCTTTGATGCAGTAACAGGCTTTCTGGGTGTCGATATCGTCCGTCAGCGAAATCATCGTCTCGAGCGTGTTCGCGCATTCCTTGTAACGCTGCTCGAAAAGGAGAAGGTAGGTCAGGGTCGAGACGGGCGTGATGAATTTCGGCGCGAGTGCCATCGCCCGATAGAGCATGTTGATGGCTTCATTCCGGCGTCTTTCGTCGGAAAAATAAGTCAGCAGGGCGCATTCTTCGAGCAGAATGGCCTGATCTTCGGCTGAAATGTCGGTGTCGATTTCGGACTGGAGCAGCGTGATGACGTCGTTGGTCTTGTTATAGGCGCGGGCGATCCGGCGGAGTTCGTGGATGGCGGTGCGGCTGAAATGATTGGCCTCGAGGGCTTTCAAATACCGCACATAGGCGAGTTTCTCGTAGCCCGTGTATTCGAGGATGCGGGCGAGCGTGAGCTGGATGGTGCATTCGCGAATGCCGTCGCGGGTCTTGGCGTGGCGGATTTCGTTGTCGTATTCGGCAATGATTTCGGCGAGATCTTTGGGAAGGTTCTCGTGGATCTCGAGATCGACATTGGCGGAATTGTTGGATTTCTTCGTGTCGGTCTTGGGGCCAACGGGCTCGGGGAGGACGTTTGGCGAGCTGAAGCCGGTTTCGCTTTTGACGAAGTTTCCGCCCTTTCCATTGAGCCATTCTTCGGGAATTTCACCGGGATTCTTATCCGGCAGCGGCGCTTTGGCATCAAGGATGGAGCGGATGTCGTCCGAATTGGGACTGGCCGGAGCGCTTTGTTTTGGCGCACTTGATTTTGGTGCGGCGCTCTGTTTTGGTGCGTTTGGTTTTGGCGCGGGGGGCGGCGTGAAAGCCTTCTGTGCCTTGGTTCGATCCTGAATGCTCTGGGTGCTCGTGCTCGACACATGCTGGATGCTCGTGCTCGATACGTGCTGGATGCTCGTACTCGACACGTGCTGAATGTTCGTGGCCGAAGCGTGTTGAATGCTTGCGTCCGAAGCATGCTGAATGTTCGTGGCCGAAGCGTGTTGGATGCTTGCGTCCGGAATGCTTTGTATGTTCGTCTTCGAAGCGTGTTGAATGCTTGTACCCGGAATGCTTTGTATGTTTGTGGTCGATATGTGCTGAATGCTCGTGCTCGAGGCGTGTTTTACGGGAGGCGTGTTCGGAGCCGCAGGACGGGCCTGCGAGATCTTGGGGGGTTGGCTGGGCTGGGCCGGTGCCGAAGGTTTTGGCTGGGGCGGCAATGGCCGTGCGGCATTGTCGTCCGATTTCGGAGCCACGCCGATGTCCGTGTTTCGCTGTGGCGCGCGGGGCTTCCGGATTGGCGGGACGCGCGTTCGCGATGCGGCAGTAGGAGGAGGCATGAGGCTGTCAGACATTTCCTCAATTCCGTCGATTTCCGATACCATCGACTGATCGATCTGTGGATTCGTGACGTCGCAGTTGGCATCCATTTCGATGATATCGATTGAGGTCTTTTCACCAGCAGTGGCAACCTTTCGACCGGGCAACGACGGCATCGACGGTTTGGCAGGATTGATTTGCGGAAGACGCGGAACTTTTGGCCGATTAACCTCTGACATCTTTTCTCTCCATCAGAAAACAAAAACTATGCGAATTTACAGTGTATTTCCGCGTTTCGCAATGATTTGGGGCATTTTGTGACGGTTATTTTTTAGGGGTGG
>JAZODZ010000039.1:0-2546 GCA_045597285.1 Myxococcota bacterium | reverse complement strand
GTGCCCTCTCCAATGGAGAGGGCCGCTTTGCGACCGGGTGAGGCGAGCGCGTGCCGATACGCCGTGCGCGTATGCCTCTATTGTGATACTGGCCAAAATCAGAATAAATTGATAAGCTGTATCAGAAAAAGATGCGTTTTGCGTCATTGTGATGATTGGAGTTGTAACAATGAAAGAAATAGAACTTCAGCGCGATAAATTCAATCTTTGGTTTGTCATTCAGGTCGACCTGAAAAAAGCCGTCGTATCCGAAATCGGTTCCGACAACAAGGCGAGACTGGTTTATTGTGAGACCGTTGATTACGATGTCGAGAGTGGGGCTTCGATCGCAGAAAAATACTACATCATTACTAAGGATGAATTTAAGAAATATCTCGAACAAGCCTGTCGGAATGGAAATGTTGTAGGGAGTGAAAGAAAGAAATTCCAAGATAAGGCAAACCTGTTTCTGCAATGGCAGGATGGGTTGCCGCACCAGGGGCATAATTTCAGTGATTGGAGACCAGAAGACTGTGCTCCACAAGATGGACGTCAATCTCCGTGCGGCCGACCGGCGACCGAGCGATATCCGTATTATCATCCTGAGTGTTATCGCAACGATAATGATTCCCACGCAGGCCAGGAGAAAACCGCAAACCAGGTGGAAGGGAATGAACGCCATGAAGAAAAAACAACGAGTCGTGTTCATTACCATGAACCCGCCAATAAATCGGGGAACTTGTCGAAGGCGCGTGATTTCGCTCCGGACGGAAGAAGGCCTTACGGTAGCGACGGCAAGTATGAGGGCGATTACATCGAGATCGTCGAGAAATATGGCAGGGTTGAGAGATATCCAGTGAGTGAAGTGTGTGGGACAGCTGCGGGAACTCAGAAAAAAGAAGATTCTTCTCACCTGTTCTCTATCCTCATGAAGGAACGATATATCACAAATACGATTGATCGCCGTCAGTTCGACGAGTGGTTTAAATTCGATATCAAGTTGCCGAATAATGTCTGTTTTCATGGTTCGGTTGGTATGAAGAACGCACCGAAAAAAGCCATTCTGCTCGTAGATTGCTATAAATACAATCTTGAACAGAGTGAAGAATTGAATTGTCGCGTTCTCGATGTCGATGAACTTAAAAAAATTATGTTTTATGCAGAGAATCATGGCATGGTTTCGCGCAAGGCGACCAATCGATTTTTGAACAAGGCATTAGAAATCGATGCTGAACCGCATAAATCGGATGAATGCGATCCAGTCCAACACGTCGATTTCGACGATATCAAGGAGAGCGCCAAATCCTTATTTTCCGGTATCAAGGGCTTTTGCAAATCGTTGGTGTCGAAAATCAGCTCGCCTGACTCTTACGAGGAAAACCAAGCCAGGAGTTGGCGAGAGGATGAAAACTACAGCTCGCCTGCCTCTGACGTAAAAAAACAAGTCATGAGTAGGCGAGTGGATGAAAAACACAACTCGTCTGCCTCTGACGTGGAAAAACAAGTCAAGAGTAGGGGAGGGGGTACGCAGGAAAAACAACAGGCGATATCCAAAGTTGTGAGCGAACAACCTAAAATAAACATGGACAAATCGGGTTTGGTTGCATCACACGAGGCCAAAGAAGCAAGCAATCCAGGAGAAACAGCAGAAGAACCTTCAGGTTATAAGCGTTCGCCTCATTCGCTCGATTTTTATCATAAACATGATCAGATGATATTAAAATCGCTGCATATCGATTTAAACCGCCTGAACCAGGATAAAGCAGATCACCAGGATCATACTTTCCGAAATGGAATATTAAGTCGATATAACGGTGCAGAATTGCCGTGGTATAAAAAGTGGCATTATTCGTGTTACCGGGTAGAAAATGGCGCGATAATGGAGCATTTGTTTGACCATCAGGGAGGCGGAAGCAGCGATGCGTTTTTATTTGTTCTGGCTTTTGTTGAACAATATAAAGGACATCCCGATCAGTTGCCGGTAATCGATCCGAAAGAACGATTTTTAGCCGAAGATGAAGACAACCGAGTCCCGTATTATCGTGAATTGATGGAAATCATACTCATGCCTTTAGAGTCTTATGACGATTTTTACAAGGCCATGCAACGATATGAACAGGTGACGCAAAAACGTGTTCTCGATACCGTCATGTACGGCGAGCGCATTTTTTCGGGGGCCATTGAATCTTGGCAAGAACCCATGTCGGATCAATTTCGATATATCAAAAAGGTCGGGGATAACGAATACGACGTCGGTTATTCCGAGAGAGGTGGTGAACGTTCCGACATGAGGCTGTATGATGTGAAGCTAGCCTATTTATATGTATTGGAATACTACTGTCGAGTCTGTACTGTGTTGTAGGGGGCGTGCAGGATTACAGCGGGGGCGTGTAGCGTGCCTCAGGTTTTAGAGCCTGTTCAGCATCTATTCAGAATGATTCTTATAAATGAAAGGGATATCAGTTGCAAAGTGTTATGAATCAGTCTTTCACAGTTCTTCCAGAAACGTCTGCATTTGTCAAGCCATCCAAAAGAGCGTTCAACAACCCATCTTTTAGGAATGATAA
>JAZODZ010000038.1:0-4428 GCA_045597285.1 Myxococcota bacterium | reverse complement strand
TATCTCTGCCGGTGATGAAGAGACTCGCCGGGTTCGCGACGAATTGATGGAACGCATGGGGACAGCCGAGAACAGGGCTGAATTGCTCATCGGTATCGGCGATGTCTATCTCATTCATCATCGAAGAGAAAAAGATGCTTTGTTGTGTTATCGGGATGCGTTTGCCGAGAATTCCGATAATCAGGATGCCTTCGAGCGGCTGTTTGCCGTTGCCGAACACCTTGGGGACTGGGAAACGGCATTCACCGCTCTGGACAGATTGAAACGAATTCAATCGGAATACCTCGTTTCCTACCTGTGCAAGGAAGCGTGGATCTTAGGCAAAAAACAAGGCAAATACGCGAAGGCGATTGAAATATACGATAAAATTATGGAGTCGCATCCGCACTATCTCGACGTTTTTGTCCAGCTCATCGAGGCACTGCAGGCGACGCAGGATTTGGCGGGCATAAAAACGCGCTTTGTGTCCATGTTGAAACGTGGCGAGGCTGACAAATCATTAAGTGTCGATGCGCGTTTGGCTTATGAGCTGAGATTGGGCAAAATAGGCCTTCTAAACCTTCGAAGCATTCCCGTCGCCATTCTGATTTATCGTTCTGCAAGCACGCTCGCTCCTGGCAATCGCCTTATTCATGAAATCCTTTTGAGGCTGTATCAGGAAGAAGGCGACGTCGATAAAATGCTCGAGGAGTATCGTGCGATCCTGACATGCAGTCCGAACAATATGGAAATTCTGCTCGAACTTGCCGGATATTACCGTTCCATGGGGCGATTCGATGAAGCCTTGTGTTGCTATCGCGTCTTGGATGCCAGAGGGAGCCACGACGAGACGTGCCGGGAGATCGTGGATAAATTCAAGGCTCTCGATCTGCCGGAAATCCCATGGATTCCCGATGAACTTTGGCGGTACATTATTCCAGGGACGATGGACGGTCATTTGATCCACCTGCTTAGAATATGTGCAACCGTGGCGGGCGACCTCTTTGCCAACGAGTTTTCGACGTACAATATCCATCCTAAAACAGCTCGCATAGATGTTTTTGGCGAGTCGCTGTTTAATCGCGTCATCAGTACTGAGGCAAACATACTCGGCTTTGCCGAGGTACCAAATCTTTATCGGTGCGATCGATTTTTCGGAATTACTAATGCCTATTTCATCGATCGCTCTTTTCTCATTCATCCGGGTTGTCTGGCAGGAAGAAGCAGTCAAGAACTCGCTTTTATGACATCGAAGGCGCTTTTGCTCATGCGGCCGGAGTATTATTTGCTGCAACAGGGAGTTGCTAATGTCGATTTGATTTTGCGTGCAATCTTGAAGACCATCCGGCCAAATCTTGATATCGAACTCGACAAGAATCAGGAACAGGTATCGAAGACGCTTGTCAAGGGACTTTCGGAGGAACAAATCGAGACTCTTGGCAAAATCATCGATGAAATGCAGATGAATACGCCATATTACAACATTCAGCTCTTCTTCGAGTCGGCCGAAGAATTTGCAAACCGTGTGGGCTTGCTGTTCTGCGATGATCCATCCATCATCCGGGCTTTGCTCGAGGAAGAGGCCAAACCCATTAGTGCGCGTTCGGTTTCGGAACGCATCGATTCCCTCATGCTTTGGGCGACGAGCGAAGACTATTTCACGCTTCGTAAAAACCTCGATATCGCCCTTCAGGCTTAGGGAGCAAGTCCCCCAAGGGCTGAGCAATAAATGGCGCAAATCATGGAAGCCTCATTAGGGCTTCCATGCAACTTTCTGTCTATTGCCTCGTCATATCTTGCACACCTCGCTGTATCCATCGATATTGAAAGTTGCTCGCTGGGGCTGTTCCATATAAACCGGGAACTCGACGACGAGCTTCTTCGACTTCTTGAGATTTTCTACGATTTTAGATGTCCTTTTGAGGAATATAGTACCACCGTCTCCATTTGCGGAACCATTGTATCCGACGCTGAACGGTTCCTCGTCATCGAATTTGAGTCGCACCTTGTCGCTGTCGCCGAGGTTTCCGAACACGACACCATCAGCTTTCACAATCACATTGAGTTCTTTTCCTCTTAGGCGCACGAGGAGTTTTGGTGTGTCATTCCATACAACGCCTTTGATACTATTCTCGGCTTTGACTTGACAATACTTCGATTCTTTTCCGTCGAAATCATCTTTATCTTGTTGATATACCCAGGAATAACTTGGGGCTTTGACGACCTGCGACGACGAGGAACCGCTTGTCGATGTATTATCATCTAGACTTTTTCTGGCGCAAACCGGAATGATAAAGCAAAACAACAAAAAAATGAAGAAGCCTCCCACGATGAGTCTGAAACATCCATTAGGCTGATTTTCTTGACAATGCGGGCATTTCGTCGCCTTTGCATCGATTTCTTCCTTGCAATATTTACACTTTTTCGTATTGGGCATAGTACACTCCTCCCCTGTTGGTTCTCACAACTTATAAAAGGTTATATTAAACGAAAAATAGATATATAATATCTATTTTTCGTTTTCATCGTTATCGCTATCTGTCTCAGGTTTTGCACTGAGTTTTTCGACTTCCCGGAATAATATACTGAGTCCTTTTTCTAATTTTTGTATTTGTTCGTTGAGAATTTCGCTTAAAAATTCGCCATTATCTTTTGCATTATTTTTTATATATTTTGTGAAATGTGAATCAGCGTATGACTTTGAGCAGAACAGCCCGCGCCCGACTTTGATGACAGACCCTTCGCGACAAAGTGCATAGACATTGCGCCGTATAACTTCGGGCTCCATGTCGCAATCCGCAAAGATGTCATACATGGCTTTGAGAGAGAATATTTTAGGTATTTCGTCGAGTGCGAAGCGAATGATCTCTGCGTGAACAGTCCTGCCCGACTTCATGCCTTTGCGCAACGTTTCAATGTTCGATTTAAGGATTTCTCGAGCATTGGTACAATCTTGTTCACTGGCATATTGATTATCCTGCAAGTAATCGGGAACAGGTGGACAATAGACAAACCCCATATCTTCTGCACGGGATTGGCAATGGAATAGATTCCGATTGCGCCTTATTGCCTTTTGAATCGCTGTGACATAGCGGCAATATTTCGCGTCATCGTGCGAAAAGCTCCAGTCACAGCTTTCTCTCGACCCGATTTCGAGCAGTTCACATACGTATGAATAACAATCATCCAGCGTTCCAACGCCATCGTTATAAAACCTGTCGAGTGCCGCATAAGGCGCAATTTCAAGACCTGACGCCATCGGATTGTCATCGATGTCGCATTCGATTAACGAGTGCATTAATGCGGTTTCGAGTGTCATGGTATCTGTGGCACACAAATCATACCACGTCAGTTTCTGTCCGGACTGGCCCCATCGCGCATGCCAGTTTTCGCCTCCCGTTTCGGTAAAAACGACGACAAATGGGCCTATTCCCATGTCATCATTTGGGCGTACCGATGTCAGGGAAATCAGGCCATTCTTCGCGAGTTCGCGCAAAGCTGCAAAGAACTCCACGTCTCCGATGCCAAATAAAAATCGGAATACCTTTCGAAGCCCCTCGGTGCGGATGCAGTCCTCATTTGCGATAAAGAGTGCCATTGCATCGACAATGGATGCATGTATGAACGCAGGGCATCTATTGAGTGCACGAAGCCGTCCCAACATCCCGCAGGATGTCCAGAACCGGCGAGCTTTGACAGAGGCGATTTCGCGGGCAAAGCCGACGGCATTCCCGCCGTCGCCGAAGTGTCCTTCGAGGAAGAGGCGTTCTTCCTGACTCCAGCGGATGCTGGCCAGCCGCAATGCCGAAACTCTCGTCACGGCGGCAACGACATCCGGATTTCTGGATTCGATGCACAGTGACACGATTTTGTTCGCTGTTGCAACGATACCTTTTCCTGCTATTCGCGACATTTTATCTTCCTCCCGTAACACGTCGTCACGGATTAAAACATAACGATCCACGCGTATTACTGCAAACGAGATCTTTATCCAGATCTTTTGTCGTGAAAATTTGGCATAAACTCTATGTTTCCGATATTCGTATGCAATATAAAATTTTTGTTTGGATTTGGAGCTCGCCTTGGCACGTGTCACGACACGCGCCACATTCATCCCTCGCCATTCCCGCATTTCCTGTTATAATGTCTTTGCGCCTCGCGTGGCCTTTGGCACAGGAGTGACGGATATGACCGAAAAACGCAAATACCCCATCGCAGGAATCGACTTTTTTACGCAGCACGGCGTATCGGCACGCGGTCGCCTCACCCGGCCGCAAAGCGGCCTGCCCTCTCCATTGGAGAGGGCAAAAGGTTGGCGACAATTGCGTGCCGCATAGCCGTGCCAGCGAGCCGTATGCGCGTAGGGGCAACCCAATGTGGTTGCCCTATGCGCATAGGTGAGCGCATAAACCCGGCGAGAGACGTGCGGTCGCACGTCTCTCGCCGGGC
>JAZODZ010000037.1:0-3616 GCA_045597285.1 Myxococcota bacterium | reverse complement strand
GACACGCGCCTACAAAACGCGCCGATACGCCCTCATGCGCTCGCCTATTTCGCTGCGCTCAATACGGCTCGCGAACTGCTAATGTTACGCCCCAAGCCATCGCTTTACCGATGCAGCTTTATCCTTGCTCACGACAATTTCAAGGTCCGGATAAGACTTGATGTGCACACATACCTTGCCAAAAAACAAAGCCGAAAGCTTTTGTACATCCGTCGCATGAACGATAAATTGACGGTTCACGCGCATAAACTGCACCGGATCAAGTTGTTTGGTCAATTCATCAAGTGTCATATTGATGGGATATAATTCACCGGATTTTGTATATAAACACACAACGCCATCCGAAATCCCTATCAGACTGACGTCACACACTGGAATGACTAAATATTCTTCGCCATGATACGGAATCAGAAAGCGTTCGCGATAACTCGAAGGACGATTGACTGATGACAAAATCTGATTCAATGAATCTGACGAAAGCAAAGTATCTTTCTGATGCAGTGACTGAGCTTTATTCAATACTGCTGATAATTCCTTGATATCAATCGGCTTGAGCAGATAATCAATACTGTTAAATTTAAATGCCTGTACAGCATATTGATCAAATGCTGTCGTAAATACAATAGGAATATTGTTCGGCACAGTTTTCAACGATTCAAAACTTAAACCGTCCCCAAGCTGTATGTCTGCTAAAATCAAATCGACAGCTACAGATGCAGTAAAAAAATCATGAACTTCCGCATTACTCTTGAGTATTTCAACAATCTCATGATGTCTGTCAATTTCAAGAACAAGTCGTTTGATACGTTCTGCACTGCTTTGTTCATCTTCAACAATCAGTATTCTCATGATTTTCCCTCTATCAGCGGAATGGTGACACAATAGTCATCCTCAGTTTCATTCACAGTGATATTCTTTTGTACAAGCAAATGATACCGCTCCACAATATTATGCAAGCCAACATTTGCAGAATCCGACACAGTCACAGGACGTTTAATATTCTTAACCTGGATATGTTTATTATTACCTGTTACATGAATCGTTAGCGGATTTGCCTGAGTATGTTCGTTATGTTTGATGGCATTCTCAATGAGCATTTGCAATACAGAGGGCGGAACCTCGCCTTTTAATTGCTGAACTTCGGAATCAATCGATACCTGAATACAGGTTCCAAACCGTTCGCGCAATAATGAAAGGTAATGCTCAAGATAGCTCAATTCATCCTGCAAACTTACCGTACTATGCTCCTGATGACTTAGCGTGTAGCGATAAACTTTGGATAAATGCATTAAATACTCGGATGCCTTTTTAGGATTGACTTCTATTAATTCGGCTAAAATACTAAAATTATTAAATACAAAATGCGGACTGAGCTGATTATCGAGCACCTGAAGCCTTAACCGATCTCTCTCTTTTTCAGCCCGTTCCCGTGATTTCCAATAGTAAAGTGTGATAATCGTCGTAAACATACAGCTGGCTGCATAATCGAGCAATATCCAACCCGATGTCAGACTGACCTGCAGGTCTGTCCGAAAACCTTCATCGGTAATGATATACATCATATAATAGAACATCATCCCAATGAACGAGAGGCCAAGAATGACAAGGATATGATGTATGATTTGTTTAATCTTCATAATGCAGCCATATTATTCATAACGAATGACTTTTTCAAACCGAAACATTTCAAAATCTTCCGGCGGTTCAGTATCATCCGGACGTTCATGCGATTCACGATGATGGCTGTTGAAAAACTCTACAATATGAAAACCGCAGCGATTCACATAAAAATGAATATTTCGTTTCTCAAAATAGGGAGTACACGTTTCCCATACACAAACCTCGGGAAACATCTTTTCAATCTCACACCAGGCGGCATATCCAATCCCTTTGCTGTGTTCATCCGGAGAAATAAACAAAAGCTCTAGTTCGCCGCGATCCCCTTCGATTTTAACCACTGTTCCCCCCACGAATCGACCGTCTGCCACAATCCGAAATGCCCGCCCTGAGTCAATGCATGCCTCAATCGTTTTTCGTGAAATAATCTCACCATCCTCTTCCAGATGATTATCTCGCACACCGAATTCCACGAGTGCGCCATACTTGAATGCCCATTGATTATCCAGAATAAACTGATTTCTGTCTTCGGGTTGTAATGGTAAAAGTGTGATTTTACAAGGTGTCATTATTCTCTCTCCTGGAGCACGTGAGCTCACGTGATCCGCCAACTGCCTTATATAGGTTTATTTGTCCCTGCACAATATCCAGCCTATCGCTTAAAAGAGCGAGTTCGCTTTGTAAAAGCGAGGACTGGGCTATAAGTACTTCGAGATAAGTGCCCGAATTATGCTGCATCAGCTCCATGCTTACATCGTAAGCCTTTTGGGCTTCGTCCACTTCCTGTTGGTGAATGATAAAGCGTTCATGACTGATTTGACATGAAGTCAATGCATCATTGAGTTCGGTTCCTGCCACAAGCAATGCCTGATTGAAGTCCAATACAGCCTTTTCTTGCTCTGCTTTGGCAATGGTCAGATTGGCCACACTTTGTCCACGATTAAACAATGGCTGCACAATGGAACCAATCAGATTTAGTAAAACCTTCCCCGGATTCACAATCTCGCCAAGATTATTCGTCCACCCAACATTCCCCGTGATATTCAGAGACGGATAAAAACTTGCACGGGCAATATCGACATCAGCTATTTTAGCCTTGAGTTCGTATTCTGCCGCTTTAACATCGGGACGATGTTCAAGCGTCGAAAGAGAGATAGTTTGATCATAATCTATCGCCAGTTCCTGGTCTGGAGAAATTTTATAAGAAAGATCTGTTTGATTGTCTCCCAGCAAAAGATATATGGAATTCTCCGTCGAACGAATTTGCAGAAGCATATTTTTTTCTGAAGCAAGCGCAGATAAATATTGAGCTCGTGACTGACTAATGGCAGTCTCATTGAGTATGCCTGCTTCTTTCAATGCTTCCATCGTTTCTATCGTTTTCAGGGCGATTTCATTATTCTTTTGTAAAACCGCGAGTTGAGCATGCATAGAAACCAGCGAGTAATAATGACTTGCAATGGCAGAGATAATCTGTATTTGTACGGCATGTACGGTTTCTAAGGTTCCCTGATAGGTAACATTGGCCGCATCCTGCTTTGCAATCATTTCCGCAATATTCAGTTCCCAATGCATGGTCACAGGAATATTATAAGAATAACTTGCTGAACTCCCGTTGGCTTTGGATATTCCGCCTTCGATACCGAGTGAAAACGACGGAAAGTAAGCCATTCTAGATGCTTTTAGGACTGCATTAGCCTGAACAACATTGAGACTGGCTGTGCGAATATCGACATTATTATCCAACGCCTTTTCGATCAGTTGAACAAGTTCTGGTTCAGTAAAGATACATCGCCATGAATCATCAACTGGCTCAATTTTGCTTAATTCTTCTTTAATATCTGGCGATTGTATATAGGCGCATCCAGATGTAAATATAGAAATGAACAATAATACCATTATAGGTATATAAACCCTTGTCAAAATAGATTTGCATGCCAGGTTCCCTCCTTCACATGCGAAGGATCGTTCGCGTAGTATAGAATACATGCGCCGGGGC
>JAZODZ010000036.1:0-9440 GCA_045597285.1 Myxococcota bacterium | reverse complement strand
GTGGGTCTAGCGCGTAGCGCGTAACCCACGGAAACGGAAACGGTGCGGCGTATGCCGTAGGCATAGCCGCACCCACGCACGGCGTATCGGCTATGCCGATAGCCGTGCCCAACAAAATCAAGGATCAATGCGTCGTGCATCGCCATCGCGATACCGATCCTGATCCTCTTCATGCGTAATGACATCAAACACGGATGCCATTTCCTGGCGCTTCAGGAGATCGAAATATTCGACGATAGCCGCCCGAATTTCTGACATTTCCTGGAAACGGTACGCTCGCTCGCGCATTTGCGATGACCAGGCAAGGCCGCGTGTAAAATAGCCGAGAAAACATTTGACTTTGCCCATGGCACCCGCTTTCGATATCGGAAGCCCTTCGATCATATCCATATAACGGCATACGAAATCACAACGTTCCTGCAGCGTGGGTTCAAACACGGGCTGGCCTGCGCATTCTTCAGCTATCTGGCGAAGAAGCCACGGGTTTCTCAGAAGCCCCCGTCCGACCATAATTCCGGCGGCTCCGGATTGCGCCAGTGCCTGGCGAGCATCTTCACGCGTCAGGATATCCCCGTTCACGAGAACGGGAATGCTCAGGCGTTCCACAACGGGCTTGACCATGTCCCAATGAGCATGGCCTCGGTAGGCTTCTTCACGCGTGCGCCCGTGGACCGTCACCATCGACGCGCCCTCTTCCTGTGCCATATAGGCGATTTCCGGTGCATTAATCTGGTGCGAGTTCCAGCCGAGACGCATTTTTACCGTCATCGGAATCGATATCGCGGCCCTGACTTCGTGAAAAATGGTTCGGCAAAGCTCTGGCTCTTTCATCAACGCGCTTCCGGCATTACCAGAAATCACTTGCTTGGCCGGGCATCCAAGATTCAAATCGATAATCTGTGCCCCGCGGGATTCGCACATCGCGGCCGCTTTCGCGATTCGATCGGGCTGCCGCCCATAAATTTGTATGGATGCCGGGCGCTCATCATCCCCAGGAAGCGCTTTATCCCACACGCGACTCACATCCCGCGCAAGCCCTTCACAGTTCACGAATTCCGTTACGGTCAGGCCGCACCCTCCGCATTCGCGGATCATTTTCCTGAAAAGGACGTCCGTGATGCCTTCCATGGGAGCGAGTGCTGTCGCCGGTTTTACTTCTATGCCGCCAATCTGGATTCCGTTTTCAATTCCTGACATTTGCATTGCTCCATTCTGGTTCAGAACCGGGCGCTTTTAACAGGAACATCTATATCGTGCAAGATTCTGCACTGCCAATTGCCGTGCGAAATAGGCTGAAATTGCCAAATTGCTAATTGCGAATTATTCAGGCCTACTTTGCCTCCTTCCTCATTTCGACAACATTCAGTGTTACCTCAAGAGAACAGAGAAATTTACTGAAAAATAAGACATCTGCATTATTGCGACCTCCTGCCTCCTGCCTCCTGCCTCATTTCGACAAGACCGCGTCATTCAGAAACTCTGCTCATGTCTGAAATTGCTAATTGCTAATTGCTAATTGCTAATTGGCTGTATGATGCTGATTTGACATTAAAACGGGTTTTTGATATGTAAGAGACGTTTTTGGGCCGTTTAAGGCCGGAACCTGTATTGATGGGAGCTTCCAATGATGATGAAAAAACGCGTGCTCGCGTTATTTGTACTGATAATGCTGGCATCAACCGGTTGTGGACCAATTCTGTCCACGAGTAGAATCGAAGACGCCAAAGAGGCGTTGGAAAAGGCAACGAATGTTGGCGCAGAGACCAAGGCGCCGTATGAATACTATATGGCACAGGAATATCTGAGAAAAGCGGATGAGCTTTGGGGTTATTCGCAGTTTGGATACAGCGCGGATTACGCCAAGAAAGCCATCGAGATGGCCCAGGCCGCTGAAGAAAAAGCTCAGAAAGATCCTTGGTTTTCCCCTCTCCGTGACCACGAATAATCAGATTTACAAACTTTCATAGTAGAGATATGACGATGAAAAAATCACTGAACTGGAAACAGGGGATTACACTTGCCGCCGTGGCGGCTGCCGGTCTCGTCGCTTTTGGCTGTGCCGACGGTGTCAAGCTTTCTGCCATGCAGGAACAGATTCATGCACAGGCTGACGAAATTCACGATCGTGCCTACCGTTGTGCGCCTAAAGAACTCGCGCTCGCCAAATCACACGAGGAATTCGGCCGCATGGAACTTTCTTACGGCAACGGAAGACGCGGTGAAGACCACATCACCTTCGCGGATGAAATGATTAAAGAGGCCGATCAGAAAAGCCAGAGTATGTGGTGCCTCGATCCTAAACTTCAAGACCGCGACGGCGACGGCATTATCGATTCCGAAGATAAATGCCCCGACACCCCGGGTGTAAAGGAATATTACGGTTGCCCCAATCCTGACAAGGACGGCGATGGCGTCTGCGACGCCTGGGTCGCCGAAATGGGCCTCACGGATACCTTCCCATGCAAAGGCGTCGATGCCTGTCCCGATGATCCCGGCAAACTCGCCTACGCAGGCTGCAATAATCCTGACCGCGACGGCGACGGTATCTGCGATGTCTGGGTCAAGGAAGCCGGACTCGATGCCCAGTTTGCCAAGACCTGCAAGGATTCCGATAAATGCGAGGATATTCCGGGTATGGCCGAATTCATGGGTTGCCCGAATCCCGACTCCGACAACGATACCGTCTGCGATGAATGGGTTTCCAAAAATAATATGCTCGCTCAGTTCCCGAACTGTACCGGCCTCGATGAATGTCCGTACGCCGCTGGCCCCGTCGATAACAACGGATGCCCGGTCAAGAAATACAACCTTCTTGAGGTCAAGGAAGATAAAATCGAGCTCAAACAGCAGTTCTTCTTCGCGACAAACAAAACCAAGGTACTCGCCAAGAGTGAGCCCCTCCTCGAAGAACTTACCGCTGTCCTTAACGACAATCCTTCGATCAAAATTGCCATCGAAGGCCATACCGATAGCACCGGTAAATACAAGAATAACGTCAAGCTCTCGCAGGGCCGCGCAAAGAGCGTCATGCAGGAACTTATCAAACGCGGTATTGACAAGAATCGTATGACCTCTGCGGGTTATGGTCCCGACAGGCCTATCGATACCAACGATACGCCCGAAGGTCGTGCAAACAACCGACGCGTCGATATCAATATTACTGCCCGTTAATTATTCTGCCCCCCTCGGGGGCTTTGTCGCATTTGGTAAAAAGCAAGTCATGCCCGGGTCTTTCGGCATGACTGCTTTTTGTCTATGCAGGGCTCTTTCACTCGAATGAGGACTTTATGAACTCTAATCCTCGCCTTAGTTCCCGACTGGGATACATAATCATTCTGATTGCCGTTTCACTTTTCGCCGCTTCGAATGCTTTCGCAGAGTCGGGAAGTGTCAAAAAAGTTGTGCAGCTCAGCAAGGCTGCCATGGAAGATTACGACAACTTTGAACTCGAATACGCAGATACAAAGCTCATTCAGGCTGTTCAGATGGTCGAGAATCTCGGCCTGACTGATCCCGGTGTCGCCAATGTCTATGTCGCTCAAGGTATCGTCAGCTTCGGTCGTTTCAAGGATTCTGTCCTCTCGATCGCCGAAGACCGTGCTTATACCGCGTTCCTCAAAGCCCTTACCTTGAATCCAAATGTCACAATTCCCGACGATTATCGTTCCGACGAATTGCAGATAATCTTCGATAAGGCCAAGAGTGATATCGAAACCGCGTCTCACTCGACCAAAATTGCCGTGGCCGCCGCAGCACCTTCTGTCGAGCATACCCCCATTCAGTATAATAACCGCTGTACCCCGCTCAGAATCCTTGCAAGCGTTCCTTCGCATCCGGATATCTATCGTACCTTCGTTTATTACTCGGTCGATGGGCAGTTTAAATCTGAAGCGCTCGAAATGAAGCCCACGTTGGAATCGGCTGATGTCCTCGAGGCGACGATCCCCGCACTCGATACCCGCGGTGATAAGATCGTGTATTACATCGAGGCTCAGAATCGTCGTGGACAAGTCGTTGCCAATGTTTCTGACGCGAACTCGCCCATGGTGGTGACGATGGAAGGCGAGTGTGTCGGCCTGACTGCCGAAGAAAAAGCTCAGACCTATGGCGATCCGCTTTTCCAGTTCTCGCTGCTCTTCGGTACCGCAATCGGCGTGATCCCCGATAACAGCAATACGACCTGTTATTATAGCGGTGAGGCGCATAATTATTATTGCAATGATTCATCCGTGTCAGGCGGCAGTATTATCGATCAGGCCACGATGAAGCGCGGTGCCGCAATCCTGCCTTTCCACATGAGGGTGAACGCCATTTTCAATCTGCCCGCGCATTTCCAGCTCGGCCTCTTCCTCCGTGCCCAGTTCGTCAATATCGTGAATGACGACACGCTCCCAAGTCAGGCTCGGAAAACTTACGACAAACCGTGGATGTATAACCTGCTTCTCGGTGTCGCGCTCCGTTATCTTGCGCTCCATAAGCAGCCATATCGTCTCTATGTTGGCTTGGAATTCGGCTGGGGCGGTGCGAATGCAACGGCTTCGCTCGGCTCTGACTACCATAATTACAATGCCATGTACCTCTATGACGGGCCGTGGCATATCGCGCCTCAAATCGGCTTCCTCTGGACACTGCACAAAAATGTCGGTCTGGCCTTCGAACTCACGGTTCCCATTTATTTCCCGAATAAACCGACCGTTCATTTCGATATTTCTGTTGGACCATTTTTCCAGTTTTAATATTGGCAAAAAAATAGGATAAAATCGCGGCGTTGTTCCGCGATTTTTTTTTGTGGTGGCCCGGGCTATCGGGCACTTGCATGATTCTCAACTCCAGTGTTCTCAATCGTTCGACGAAATATTAGACCTCGTGCCCGATACGCCCGGGCGTGTGCGCTATTGCATACGCGCACACATGCTTGATAATCCACGCCCTTACGATGCCTTGCCATGACTTCTGCTGATTCTGCTTTTTCTTCGCGTTATTCCATCCTCAACCCCATCGGAAAAGGGGGAATGGGAGAGGTTTTTCTGGCGCACGATAACGAACTCGGTGTGGATGTTGCGCTCAAAATCATTCAGACCGCCACGCTGAATAATCCGAGAATCCGCAAGTGTTTCGAGCGCGAGGCTCGCGCCTTCAACCTCTTGCATCATCCGGGAATCGTCGAAATCTACGACTACGGCCTGAATGAAAGTGAACAGCTCTATATCGCGATGGAATACATTCGCGGAACCTCGCTTCACAAACTTCGCGATGTTGCCATGCCGTTGTGCGTCGTCATCGACATCATCTGTCAGATTCTCGATGCCCTGTCTTTGGCGCATGCCAGGGGGCTCATTCATTGCGATCTCAAGGCCGAGAATGTTCTCGTGACCGTGATCGATGACCGTATCGTCACAAAACTCGTCGATTTCGGCCTGGCTTCCTTGCCCTATGATTCGTCGGCCATGCACGATTCCACGTTCGGCACGCCGGCTTATATGGCACCGGAACAGATACTCGGACAGGTAAGTCTCATCGCCCCCTGTACCGATATTTATGCCGTTGGAATCATGCTCTATGAGCTGCTTTCCGGCATGCTGCCGTTCGACGAAAAAACGCAGTTCGCCACGATGAATGCTCAGGTGAACTGCGAAATCCCCGAAATTGCCTGGCAGTCGCACACATGGATGGTTTCAGACGAGGTGCGCGAAGCCCTGACACAGATCGTCCGCACGGCCATGAATAAAAAGCCTTGGTGTCGATATATTTCGGCAGAAGAGTTTAAAATGGCTTTGCTCGCAGTGCCTGTCGTGCACGAAGAATTTGATGCGGCCGTCTTCGAAAAACTTCGCTCGGATCTGTTTCCAACGCATTCGGGCGAGCCTTCGGGACAAATCGTCGTCAACAATATCAGCGAAAAGATTGTTGCCGTAAAAGAGGCCGAGGATTCTTCCGTTAGTTCTGAAAAAGATTCTGTCAGTGAAGACGCCATAAAATCTGATGTGTCGGAAATATATGAGGATAGCTTCGATGCGAAATTTGTCGCGGCAGACAGCTTTTTCAACGAACTCGTTCATAAGAAGGAATACGCGACGCTCACGAAAGATGCCGAAAGGGCTTTAATCGGGTTTGGTCGCATTCGCGTCATTTCGGCAGGATTCGGGCTTGGAAAAACCAGGTTCGTTCGATATTTTTCAACACACGCCCTGAATGGGAAATTTGCCGTAATCGATTGCCCTGTGCAACTCTATCATACGGCAAAACACAAAAAACGCCTGCCAGACGAGATCGATCTTTTGCTATTTGAAAAGACGATAGCACAGTTGCTCGAGGTGTTTCAGGATTCCGCTCGAAAAGACGGCGTTAAACAGGCATTTGCGGGTTGGCGGTCTACCGACGACGATTTGCTGCGCGAACTCAGGTCTCGCATTGCGGGTGAGTTGCCGCTCGATGAACAGCTGGGACAGGCTTTGGGCGAATTCGTGCAGAGGCTTGTAGTCGAGGCCTGCAAAGTCAAGCCGGTTCTCATGCTCCTCGACGATTTGCAACGATGCGGCGGTGCCGTTTACAGATTGCTGGAACGCCTCAGAGCGGAAGTTGAACGATTGCCCGTCCTCATTCTCGTGACTTACGACGAACACGAACTCGCTTCTCATCGGGCTCTCAGCGTTGAACAAAGCGAGTTCGCGGGGGTGTTCAAGCATCAAATCGTGCTGAAGCCGCTTTCCGAAGCCCTGATGGTTCAGATGTTGAGTACCTGTGCCCATATCGAGCCTAAGCTGAGCATCTGCATTGCACAGGTTTCGTTCGGAAATCCTTATTATGCTGCGGCTATCGTACAGAACCTGACGCAGAGTTCCCGCCTGATTAAAAATCAGAACGGGCAGCTCGAACTTGCGCCGGATGATGAACAGCCGCTCGGCGTTCCCCGTCTGGTCGTGCAATTTTTCAGGCGAAAACTGGCCGAGGTCGCACTCACGCAGGGAACACAGTGCGACCTCTATCGCGAAGTTTTGAACGCCATTTCCGTGTTCGGCGTCAGAATGACATTCCGTGAACTCGAAGTTTTCTGGCAAAACGACGAGGATCAGGCGCTTTCGGCCTGCTGGAGACGGGCTGTCGATTCGTGGATTCAGGTCGGCATGCTCTATTCTTTCAGTGAGCGTAATGGTGAAAAAGGCGTGGCCTTTACGGAGCCGTGGTTGGTCGATGTCGTGCAGGCGGAAATGCTTCCGCGCCGCATTAGTGCCCTCAAGGCTCAGGCGGCAATGGCGCTCGTCGAGGCATGCGATCACCCGGATGCTTGGCAGTCTTGGAGAATTGCGCAGCTTTGGCACGATGCCGATGATATGGTTTCGTTTATCCAGTGTTGTCAGCAGAGCGCCGACAGAGCACTCGAAGTCGCTTCCCTGCGCTTTGCTTTCGAGCGGTTCTGCGATTTGGCAGACATCTATGACGAACTTCTCGACATGGATATGATGCCGCTCGATATCGTCAAGGCCATCTCCTGGCCGACATTCCTCGTGCATGGCGCGGAATTATGCCTGATGCTCGACAGAATGGGCGAATTTGATATGTATTGCCAACGGCTCAAGCTATGGCAGGAAAAATTTAACGTGCCGGCGTGCCTCGCGCATATTCAGCGCCTGAATGCAAAAAAACAGCTTCGATCCGGACAGTATTCGAGAGCGGCCGAGACCGCACGGCATTCACATGAAAGTTTTAGTATTTGCAATCTTCCCGACGAGGCTGCTCGCTCGCAGATCGTCCTTGCCGATGCCCAGGCGGGCATGAACGATCCCCGGAATGCAAGGCAAATACTGCAAATGACGCTGACTGAAATCAATTCTCACGATGCCAACCTCGACAAGGCTTCCCTCAATATCCGGCTTGCTGAATTCGAGTTCTTTGCAGGAAACATCGAAACGGCGGCCAGTATGGCGTCCAATGCCGTGGATCTCTTCCATTCCGTTCATACATTGCTCAATGAATCGCGGGCACGGTTTACCCGCGACATGATCGAATGGGTCAAATGCCCGGATGATGCGGCCTATCTCAAGGTGAAAGACGATTACGATGTCATTGCGGCGCAAGGTGATGAAGCCGCCGCATTTCGAGCCCGCATGTTCATGCTCATCGTTGCGACGCTTCACGGTGACAAAAAGACGAGCCAGGCGCTTGCCGTGCCCTCGGATTCCAAAACACCTGCGGCCGCCTTGCTTGCCGGCACACAGGGCTGTATTCGCGGCATTAACAAGCTGTTCCAGGATGAAGACGAGGCGGAAAGCGACATCACGATGGCCATCGCGTCTTTTGGGCCGTTGAACCGCCGCGCAAGGGCCTGGTGCCATACGCTCATCGGCGTTCACACCATCGTGACAGGACAGCTTCGCAAGGGAGTTCAGGCTTTCGAACGCGCAAGAAACGATTTCATGGCGCTTCAGGACAACATCGGGTTCAGTACGGTTCTCGTGGGGCAGAGCGCTCTGGCTTATGCCTGCGAACAATACGACGACGCGTTCTCGATTTCGCTCGATGTCGTTCGCGCAACCCGCATTTATTCGCTTCATACGCTCGAGTGCCTGGCATTCCCAACGCTTGCAATGTCCTGCCTGATGTCGGGAAAACTCGAACAGTTCAAGGGATGTTTGCCAAAAAAAGCAAAGCTGATTCCCAATATCCTGTATCCTTTGTGGCACGAACGCATGAAGGAAGTCGTCACGGCTTATGCAAACAGCGAGCATTGCAGCGCTGAACTCGATGAAATTCAGAATTTTATGGATAACATGCCGTGTCCGGCGACAAATTCATCGGTTTCGGGGTATCCATCCGTTGAAATCAATCCGTGAATACGGGATAATAAAAGCACTTTCGCGCTGCACGCGTTCCACGGGGGAACGCGGACGGCGGTCAACATAAGGGGATAGAACGATGGGACGCATTCCGGAAGGGTTTGATCTTCGCAGTTTCTTTGGTGATTATTTCGATATGATTCGCCGCACGGGCAGTGATGTCGCGGAAGAAGTCGTCGAACTCGTGGAAAGACGCCGCAGTATGCAGCGCTGCGATTTGTGCGGCCTTCCCAACAAGGAACCGGCCAATAATCCGAAACCGTTCGTTGGCGCATATCTTTGCGATGCTTGTCGCAGAAAATTACAGCAGAGATAAATCATGTTGACAGCTCAGGAGCGCCAGGAGGCGCGTCAGTTTAATCAGAGAGCGCGTCAGTTTTTCTGGCGCGGAATCCTTCCCGAGACCCACCCCGTGTATCATCTCGATGAAGAATCGATTGTCGATTGGGTGCTCGATTATCAGGCGCAGAACCAGCTGAAATGCGACGGACGCTTTGGGCCGTCGACGTTGATTGCTTATTTGGCAAATGCACGCGGCGGAATAGGTGGCTTTATCATCGATGGAAAAGAAATTCATGTCGAGGGCGCTCGCGTGGCGAGGATGTT
>JAZODZ010000035.1:0-9598 GCA_045597285.1 Myxococcota bacterium | reverse complement strand
CTTAATATCAAAGAACTTCTCATCAAATCTGATGTCACGGAACCTACCTGGATGCATGTCGAAAAACATGGCCCCGGTTTCGTCTATGCCCGCGATATCGAAGTCCCTCCCAATGTCGAAATTCTCAACCCTGACCATGTCATCTGCACCCTCGGTGAAGATGCCGTCTTTAGCGCAGAATTGTGTGTCGATTGCGGTAAGGGATATCGTAAAGCTGACGAAATCAGAGATGAGAGCCTGCCGCTTGGTACCATCGTCGTCGATGCCCTGTTCTCCCCGATTCAGCGCGTCGATTATACGGTGACAAATGCCCGTGTCGGTCAGAAAACTGACTATGACAAGCTCACGCTCGAAGTTTGGACTGACGGTTCTGTCGCTCCTGAAGACGCTGTCGCTTTTGCTGCCAAGATTCTGAAAGAACAAGTCTCTATCTTCATCAACTTCGATGAAGAAGGTATTCTCGAAGTTAAAGAGGAAGTCTCCGAAGAGACCGAATCCTACGAGAATCTCGATCGTGCCGTTGGCGAACTCGAACTCTCCGTCCGTTCCGCTAACTGCCTTCAGAATGCCAATATTCGTTATATCGGTGAACTCGTTCAGCGTACCGAAGCCGATATGCTTAAAACGAAGAACTTTGGTCGTAAAAGCCTCAAGGAAATCAAGGAAATCCTCTCCAAAATGGGACTTACCTTGGGTATGGACGTCGGCGGTTGGGAACCTCCTTCGGATCGTTAATCGACCTTGTGTCTGATGCTTCTCGCTTCAGATCAAACTTGAACATTTTAGGATATTGTTATGAGACATCGTAAATCTGGCCGTCATTTCAGCCGTCCTTCCGCTCATCGCAATGCGATGCTTGATAACCTCGCTACGCAGCTCCTTCAGTACGAAGTTATCCAGACGACTGAGCCTAAAGCTAAAGAACTTCGTTCCGTCGTGGATAAACTCATCACGCTCGCAAAACGTGGTGATATCGCTTCCCGCCGTCTCGCCGCTGCCCGTTTGAACCAGCGCGTCGTCGATCGCACGGATCCTGCCGATTCCAAACGTCACAACGAAGTCCTCAAAAAACTCTTCGACGACATTGCTAAGCGCAATGCAAACCGCCCCGGTGGTTATACCCGTATTATTAAGCTCGGCACCCGTCACGGTGACAATGCCCCGATGGTTCGCATCGAACTCGTCGAAAAAGGCGTTCCCGCTGAAGTCGTGCCTGCTATCCAGGTAACAACTGCTGACTAATTTTCAGTTCATCAGTGAATTAAGACCGCGTCTTTGACGCGGTTTTTTTTGTTTTTCGGTGGGGGCAGGCCCCCTGCGGCGCTATTTGCTGCGCAAATACGCGCCTACCCCCTTTGCGGGGACACCCCGCAACGCCCCGTTCTTGCCCACGGTGTACGCAAAGTTGTAACAACAAATACACAGCGATGCTTCAGTTGATTAACAGAAGCATCGCTACAAAATTCTATCTCGAACAACTCAAATACGTCTGCGTAATCGAATTCTTCGACATTCCTTATAGTATTCATCTGATGATGCAAACTGTGTCACTTCAAACCCCTCAAAATTATCAGGTGATTCGTGAATAAATTTGTCAGCCGCCTCAAAAAACATCGCTCCATGTCCGCCGTAATTGACACCTGGTTCTGGTATTGAGTCATCCAAGTAACTCCTCAAATCTTTTCCAAGAAGTACCTGAGTCTGACAAACGTGGCACATCTCGTGAATTAGTACATTTTCGATCTGAAACCGTGATTTCCATCGTCTTTTGCTTATCCATATCTTAATCGGACGAAGCTCTGCTTCTCCAATTCTAATAAATGACTGAGGTTTATTCATAGGAAATGGTGTTGTGGTACCACAATAATAGGGCACTTGCTCGAAAGCAGCACTCCTACTCCCTGCTCGACTTGCCTCCAGTAATTCAACAGGAATCACAGGCAACCTTCCTTGAAAGAATCGTCTGTTGTATTCTACATACTTATCGCGCAAAAATTGTGAAGTTTGGAAACTTGACGTATCTGTAATAGTTGTACCTACATACTCTGGATTTCCAAGAGCCTCAATAATAAGCATAATCCCTCTCTTCACTCTTGACTTATTGTATAAGACCCATCGACATTTTTAGTTATCTGTATCGAGGAGTTTCTTTGAAGAATGTCCAACGCTGTGGGGTCATCTTGGATTTCTCTTGAAATCTCTATATTTCTCTCTGATACAGTTCCGGCACTATCTTGTGAACCTACAATTTCTTGTTTTGTAGAAATCTTTCGTTTCTTTTTGACTAACATCTAGCCACCTCGCTCTATGCAGATTTGTTATGTTCGATAGCGACAATGACAGTCATTGCAACTACCACACGCTCTTATACCACGAAAACTCGCCCATCTCTTCGACAGCACCACGCCAAAAGAAAAGACGTATAAACACTCACGAGCCCCAGTTTCATACAACAAATTTTGATAACTGGAAGGACTATACCGCCAAGCCAAAACACAAGTTCAGCACATCTATGCGATATTCCAGTGAGTTTCGGCAATGCGTCCGCTTCATGCTGACCGTCATACGCTTCGTGTCCACATGCTTTCTCAGGATTCCACACACCAAATGACGAAATATCACGAGGTTTTGTGCATGTCTCTTCTGCCTTGACTTACAGGCATCTTCGTTGAACGTTCCGTCTAAAACCGCATGAAGACCTGTTTCAATACGCCAGTGTTCACGCACGATTTCTGATGCTTCTTGTGTCGTCATAGTTTTGCTTGACACGTAGTACCGAGTATTGTTCGTTTCCTTGCCTGTGGATTTCTGTTTTACATAGGAATGAACCTCGATCATGCATCGAATGTGCGGCCAACTGTCATGCAGATAAAACGGAAATTCATCAGTAAGCATACGGTATTCACGTTTCTCGATGCGACCGTGACCGCCTTTGTCATCAACGTAAGTCTGCACGGAATCGGGTAAAGCACGTTCAAAACAGGCAATAACACTCTTTTGCAATGACGGTTGATTGCCTTTTACCTGCAAACAGAAATCACCACCTTGTTTTACGATCTGATTAGCAAACGTCGCATTGCAGAATCCAGCATCGCCCGTCACCATCTTTCCATGAAGTTCAAGTCCATACAGCATTTCAGATGCAGAGAAAAGCTCACCGCCCTTATCAGGCATGATCTGCTGTCGCACAACCTGAAATGCGTTGCAGTCAAACACCGACACGACATGAACTCGATTCTTTTGGACTTCCTTGAAATCAGTTTCCCAGTCTGCCGTTCTCAATGTTCCGCTCACGGTCTTTCCATCTACTGCCAAATGATTCGAGAATGATGGATAACACTCGCAAATCCACGCGACAAACAGATTTTCGATGGATTCCACTGGTAACAAACCAATCACACGCATGAACGTGTCATGCGAAGGTATGCCATGCGGCAAAGGCATTATTTGTTTTAACGTTTCAAATTCGGATTTAGCCCAATCCTCGACACGCAGAAAATCGTTCTGATCACATAGCAGGGCAAGCACAAATATGGTCAGTACAATATCTAATTTGTGACGCACGCCGCGTCGCTTGCGAGGGTCTGGCACATTCGAGGCAAGTACAAGGAGCTTTCCGACGGCACGCCTGTACGATTCGATGAGAGCAGACATCTCCCACCTCCGTGATTGCCCCTTAGGTTTTACCTTTGGAGTATATCACGGAGATTTTCAAAATCACGTCTCAGCACCATAAAAACGAGATTATTTCTAGGATTTTCTGAAATGTCCGAAGTTACGGTTACAGCCAAAATCAAGTTACTGCCAGATAAAGAAGCACAGAAATCCTTGCTTGCTTCAATGGAGCAGTACAGACTTGCATGTAACTTCATTTCGGAAAACATAGCGGAAAACCACAGTCTGTCCGCTCAAAACGTTCAAAAGGCATTGTATGACATAATAAGGTCTGATTTTGGACTGACAGCTCAGATGACTTGTTCCGCTATACGAACGGTTGTCGCCAAATACAAAACAATCAGGACAACGCTGAAAAATAAGGCAAATTCTAAAAAATCATGCAGAAAAGCGAAAAAGCCAGAGTTGTGGGATTTCAAACCTGAGTTCAAAGTGCCTCAGTGCGATCTGCTGTGGAATCGCGATTACTCATTCCTCAAAGGGGATGAAAGGATTTTCAGCATTTCAACCATCTCTGGACGCATCAAAGTTCCGTTTCAAAATAATGGCATGGAACACTACTTCGACAAGTCACGATATACCTTTGGAACGGGACACCTGACACAGAAAAGAGGCAAGTTTTATTTGCTTGTTTCTGTCAAGGAACAGGTCGAAGAATGCAAGCCAGAGGAAATCACTCAGGTTGTTGGTATTGACCGTGGAATACGATTCCTCGCCGTATCACACGACAAAAACAATAGAACACGCTTTTTCAGTGGCGCACAAATAAAGCAAAGACGCGCCAAATTCAAAGACTTGCGCCGAGAACTACAAAGAGTAGGCACACCTTCATCACGAAGAAGAATCAAGGCTATGGGTCAACGAGAAAACCGTTGGATGAGCGATGTGAATCATTGCGTAACTAAGGCACTCGTTGAGCAATATCCGGCCAAGACTCTGTTCGTACTTGAAGACCTTACTGGGATTCGAGGCGCAACAGAACAAGTCCGAAGAAAAGACAGATATGTTCAAGTTAGTTGGTCATATTACGATCTTGAGCAGAAGCTGAAATATAAGGCGGAACGTAAATCCTGTCTTGTAATCAACGTATGTCCGAAATACACGTCACAAAGATGTCCTGTCTGCGGGCATGTTCAGAAATCCAACAGAAATCACAAGCTCCATCGTTTCTGTTGCAAGAAATGCGGTTATCGTTCAAACGATGACCGCATCGGAGCGATGAATCTTCATCTCATGGGACAGGAATGGCTCAAGACGCCAGACATTGAACCAGAGGAGATAAGTATAATCCGGAGTAAATCTCCCGATTATGGGGCGGAATCACGCGTCCCCGATGTAACGCCACGCAAGAACGCGAAGCGTTCTTGCGCTAAAGGCAGGAGGTCTAAAAAGACCGTTTTGACTACTGGGCAGTTACAAGTGCTACGTCAAGGTCATACGACTTTGCGTACACCGTGCGTTCTTGCCCCGTATTATGTCTGTTATTACGTCTTTCTACATCGACAACTGTTATTCAGTTTCGCTCTTATCCAACCGCATCAACGCTTCGTAATCTGTTAATTCTTTGTTCCAATGTTTGATGTGAATGTTAATTCTCTATCACCCACTGTTCGATTTCTGTGTCGCCTTCAAATGGTTTATATTTCCACACATTCGTTTTTGAAATCGACACCGGAATGTATTCGTCGTTTAACCTCACTCTGATTCTTGGTTTAATACTCGGATCCTTCCGGTCTGCGCCACATCAAGGTTTGTGCCGACGGTTTGATTTGTGCCGGTGGCAAGTGCATCGGGCCGTCCTGCAAGGGCATTACTTGCCCCTATGGCTGGAAATGCGTTAAAGGTAGTTGCTCTGAAATCGCCTGCCTCGGCATGGACCTGTACTGGAACTACTATGTTTATATTGTTTCGTTCTTGTACTGCGTTGTAATCGCTTCGCAGTAATTCTTTGTTCAAGCGTTTGATGTGCGGATAGCTATATTAGTGTTTTCACAAACATTCCGATTCCAAACGCGATCATAATGACACCGCAAATGACGTTTAGAATCTTGTTCGTTTTATTCTTTATTTTTTCTTTGAATTTTGTTGCAAGTCCGGCCAATGTCACCCACCACACGATGGCACCGATGAGAACGCCAAGCACGAGCATCGAGGCATCGAAAAAAGTCAGATTATCCGCCAGGCTGAATGTCGAAAACGCAAACATAAAGGCGAGTATCGTTGCCGGGTTCGTAATGGATATCATCAATGCAGACGTAAATCCAATGACGTTTTCCTTTGAACAAAGATCCTGACTCTCGGTCGCCTGAAGCGCTTTCGGCTTCTTGAGAATAGAGTATGTGCCAAGAATACAAAGAAGAATACCGCCAAAAATGGCGATGTAAACCTGATTTTCGACGAGAAAATCCGAAATAAAGTGGACGCCAAAAGCACCTACTACAGCAAAAACGACATCCGCCACGGCTGATCCCAGGCCAGTCATGAGTCCCGATTTAAAACCACTTTTCAGCGTATTCTGTATGGTCAAAACACCCACTGGCCCCGCAGGAACGCCTAATAATATCGATATGATAAAGCCTTTGAGTAGTGCTAGCATGAAGAAATTAAACCTGACTGAAATTCCATGAAGATTAAAACTCCGGCCTGTTCTGTATCACATCATCATCGCGAGCGTAAATTTTTGCACTGTTAGATAAGTGTCACTATTTGGACCCTAATGGCGATTCTTGCGATGCTCAGAACAAATGTCTGGCGTCTCTTACGCGATCATAGAAGCCGGTGAAATTCCCGACAACGAGGTCGCAAGCATACACGCCGTGGACATGACGATCACGCATCAAAATCCGCGCGGGCGTATGCGCACAGCGCAGCGAGCACATAGCCCGCGCCCGTTGGCCGTATCGACGTTAGGAGATAGGCCAACGCACACGACGCTTAAGCTTAATGGCAATTGCTGGGCGTAATGCCGGGCATTGGCAAGGTATAGGTACCTGAACCTGCAAGTCCGTTGTTGACCGTGCAACTTCGTGAAACCCAGCTACCGCCGGAACAACTGGAAGTGAGCGCATTGAGCATTTGAGCCGAGCCAAGCATCGGCGTATTAGCGCTGAGCGTGAATGTCGAATTCGAATAATTCACATTCGAAGCGGCTGTATGGGTTGGCTTGTACACAAAGATAGGGCCGTTTTGCGTAAACGTATTCGTCCCATAGGAAACCGCGCCTCTGTTTGTAGACGTATTGCTGAATATAGAACCGACCCAGTTACAGTTGAGTTTTGAGTTGGCATCATTACTGACACTGGAATAACCGACGAGCCCGCCCATGCTGCCGCCGTCCAGTTCTACGACGGCAAACGAGTTTTCAATAGATACTGGAGTAGCCTCAATAGAACCGACCAAACCACCAACAATAGGTCCAGAACATCGACCGAATGCGCCGGACTGCTTGATCATGGAGCCGCTTTGTATATTTCCAATCAGACCTCCGGCACTACCGCTACAGCTTATATTACCTGTATGATAGGATGAGGAGATTGTACAACTTCCGTTCTTGCCCACCAATCCACCGCAGGTACCGTTTGCAGAAATATAGCTTGTTGAATAGGAATTGCTGATGGCACCTCCGCTGACAAAGCCGGCGATACCACCGAAATCGCCAGATGTGGAACCGGTTACACTTCCGGTAGCATAGGAATTACTTACGGAAGCGCCGCTCAGCATTCCGACGATCCCACCGGCCGTTCCCTTGGACGCAGAGACGTTGCCAGTGGCACTGCAATTGGTAATATTGCCTCCGCCTTCAAGTCCCGTAATTCCGCCTGCGTAGCTATCCGAAGCCGTGACGGAAGCACTTGAGGTACTATTGGTAATACCGCCCGGAGCACTGTAACCAGCAATGCCGCCGACGTTCTTTTTACCGGACACAGAACCAGACGAAGTCAGGTTGTAAAGCCCGGCATAGTTGGAATAACCGACGATACCGCCGACATAGTCATAATTACCGGTGACGGTTACACTGGAACGAAGATTCCAAAGGCCCGTGTTTGTGGTGTAATTACCAAAATATCCGAAGATACCACAGTAATCGGATGTACACGTCAGTGTTCCCGAGATCGTCTTGTTATTACCGATGAAAGTGCCGGCAAAGGGATGTTCTTTCGTACCAGCGCCCGTCCAGCTGCTTTGCGTACCGAGAGCGATATTGCGTGTCAATACATAGTATTTATCTGTATTGTCGGACGGCCATACGTTTCCGGCATTGATTGCATTGCGGAAATTGAGAAAATCATCTTTAGTCGTGATACATGCGGCTCTGACGGTTTTATCACTATACGTCGCATTCATATAACCGCCTGGGCATTTGCAAGTCTTGCTCTGGCAGGTTTCACCCGTTTCGCAACTGACGCCGTGTGCACCGCAGTTGGTTTCAGTGTCTGCCTCGCAAGTATCGTTATAAAGATGGTAAGTACCGGAGCAGGAAGTCGGTTTGCATTGATGGTTCGTGCATGTGCCGCCACCCCATCCCGTCACATGATCGGCGCATTTATAGCCGTGGCTTCCGCAGTTCGTAATCGAATCTGCTTCGCAGGCGTTATTATAAACGTGATTGCTGCCAGAACATGTACTTACTGTACATGTATGGCTTGAGCATGTGCCACTCGCCCAGTTGGTGATGTGATCGGCGCATACATAACCGTGGCTTCCGCAGTTCGTTACTGAATCGGCCTCGCAGGCATTATTATAAACGTGATTGCTACCATAACATGTACTTACTGTACATATATGGTTCGTGCATGTGCCGCTCGACCAATTGGTGACATGATCGGTGCATCTATATCCATGGCTTCCGCAGTTCGTAATTGAATCGGCCTCGCAAGCATTATTATAAACGTGATTGCTGCCAGAGCAGGCTGTGACTGTACATGTATGATTAGTGCATGTACCGTTCGACCAATTGGTAACATGATCGGCACAACTATAGCCATGGCTTCCGCAGTTCGTCACGGAATCGGCCTCGCAGGCGTTATTATAAACGTGATTGCTACCAGAGCAGGCTGTGACCGTACATACTTTATTCGTGCAAGTGCCATTCGACCAGTTGGTGACATGATCGGCGCAACTATAGCCATGGCTTCCGCAGTTCGTCACGGAATCGGCCTCGCAGGTATTATTATAAACGTGGTTGTTACCGGAACAGGCAGTAACTGTACAAGTATGATCCGTGCAAGTGCCATTCGACCAGTTGGTGACATGATCGGCGCATTTATACCCATGGCTTCCACAGTTCGTCACAGAATCTGCTTCGCATGCGTTATTATATACGTGATTGCTCCCAGAGCAGGCTGTTACAGAACATTGATGATTAGTGCAAGTGCCATTCGACCAGTTGGTGATATGATCGGCGCATTTATAACCATGGCTTCCGCAGTTCGTTACTGAATCTGCCTCGCAGGTGTTATTATAAACGTGATTGCTACCAGAGCAGGTGCTTACGGTACAAGTATGGTTCGTGCATGAGCCACTCGACCAATTGGTGACATGATCGGCGCATTTATAACCATGGCTTCCGCAGTTTGTAATCGAATCGGCCTCACATGTATTATTGTAAACGTGGTTGTTGCCAGAGCAGGCGGTCAATGCACACTGATGGTTTGTGCAAGTACCACTTGACCAATTTGAAATATAATCGGCACACTTATACCCATGGCTTCCGCAGTTCGTCACCGAATCGGCCTCGCAGGTGTTACCATAAACATGGTTGCTGCCAGAACAGGAACTAACTGTACATTGGTGGTCTGAGCATGAGCCATTGGACCAGTTGGTAATGTGATCGGCGCAATTATAGCCATGGCTTCCGCAGTTCGTCACCGAATCGGCCTCGCAGGTATTATTATAAACATGATAATTGCCTTTACATGCGCTT
>JAZODZ010000034.1:0-1934 GCA_045597285.1 Myxococcota bacterium | reverse complement strand
ATCTTTTAATTCCTTAAAACTCTCGCTTTGTGCCCTAAATGGAATCAGCTTCTTATCCTCGTTCATCCTTACCCTCTCGTCGAAAAACGCCTTCATCGTTGTCCCTCGCTTTGAACAGCGAGTCAAGGCGTTTTTATGGGGCACGGATATCGGCCTGCGGCCGATACGCCGCGCCTACGTGGGCGACACTTTATTCCGCGTTCACCATCCTCACGGCGCATCGTTTTTTGCAAAATGCGATGCCATAACACGTGACATCCCGAACAACAGCAAATTCCCGCAAAACGCCTTTCACATAACGATGTTCTTTTATCTGGCGTTCAGCCTCATTGAGCTTGTCATTCATACAGGCATCTTCGATGTCCCACTCATCCATAGACGAATTCTTATTGCGGGATTTGGCCTTTTCCAACTCAGTTCCCGACACGCGTTTGAGTTCGAGCACAAACGCCCTGTCCTTATAAATCACGACGAGATCAGGACGCCCATTACCATACTCGGCGTTGGATTTAACACTGTCGGCCAGTGTCAGCATCACGGCATACAGCGTACCATGATAAAATGCCTCGTTATAATCAAAACAACTCATGCCATTCTCGAGCAATATATTAATTGCTCGCTCCATCTCTTTTATATTAGATGCGTTCATGGCATCCATCAGCGGTCGTGCATTGAAACTCTTCAGTCGAACCATTTTCCACCAACGCTGCATTGACGATTTCATGACGGTCAAAATTTCATTGTTTGGAACAGCAACTTCGGCCATCATCAATAGCCCGTCGTCGTCTTTTCCGACTTTGATGGCTTTCAAATATCCCGTATATAATAAAAAGCTCCATATCGCATCCGGGTTCTGTTTCAAATCGCGATACGACAAATTATCGAATAGGGGAACCGTCATGGTTTCGCCACTCATCAAACGCGCCAATGCCTCGCGATGCTGCGGGTTATTATCGATCATATCATCGATAATATCATTGCTACTCGTCATGGCCCAATACGATTTAATGGCCTTATCTCCATATCCATTCACAAGCCCACGTATGGCGTTCAATAAACTCACGGGATTAAATACTTTCCGTCCACTGTATTCATATCCATCATACCACTTTTCGAGCATTTCATATTTATCTTCTATGCCATAATAGGACAACATTTGTTTGACGTCCGCTTCAGTAAATCCCCAGAATTCATCAGGAATTTCGTCCACGACCGTGATCACGCCGGGATTGTTCATGCCCGTAAAAATAGATTCTTTGGCCACGCGCATACAGCCCGCGATAATGCCGTAGGCGAGGTTGCTGTTGGACTTGAAACCGGCAGATATGAATTTACCAATAAGGGAGACTATATCATCAAACAGATTACTCCCCGGATGATGAAGATCATAAATGGCGGCTTTTTGTAATGGTACGTCGTATTCATCAAGCAGAATGACGACTTTTTTATGCGTCACTTTAAACAGCCAAAGAGGCAGGTATTTCAGAAATAATCTTACATTGCCACAGGCTGCCTCTCCATCGAGGTAACTTTGCAGAATCTCAAGCTGTCCGTTACTCAGAATCCCGCTGTCTTTCAATATTTTTTCGTGTGGAGCACAGGCTTCACAAACAGCCCCGCGAAGCTGTTCAATGACCTCTTCATACGTATTCCCCGAAACCTCCTTGAGTGACAACGAAATCACCGGATACCGCCCCATCTCTTTGAGCACGTCCTCACCGGCATCCATTACTTTGAGTTCTTCAAAATAACGACGGTTGTCGACGGGCTTGTCGTCTTTATCGAGAGCATACTCAAAAAACGTCTCTAAGGTGCGCAACATCAAGGTTTTGCCAAACCGACGCGGGCGCGTCACGACACAAATCTTATCTCCCTTCTCGATCAAATACCGGATAAAGCTCGTCTTATCGACGTAATAGCATTCGCCATCTTTT
>JAZODZ010000033.1:0-15711 GCA_045597285.1 Myxococcota bacterium | reverse complement strand
TGTACGAGCAGGCGCTCGCAGAATGTGCCTCGAGTACGGCTGCGAACCAGAGAATCCTGACGATAGCCGAAAAGGCAGAGGATTGGGAAAACTGCCTGAACACACTGAATAATCTGATTAAGTTCAGCAACGATCCTGATGAAAAATGCAAGTTTATTCTTAAACAAGCATGGATCTTTAAAGAAAAGCTGAACAATACGAAATATGCCATACAGCTTTTCAACGATGTTCTGGACATTCAGCCGAACCAGTTCGAAGTTTTCAAAGGCATTATCAGTATTCTTCAGCAGCAAGACGATTTTATTGCCATCGAAGCCAATTATGAGCGCATGATTAAACGCCATGTTGCTCTCGAACCGCAGAATGTGAAGTTCCTCGCCATGCTTTACAAGAGCCTGGGCGATCTCCGGTTGCAGAAGTTCAACAACGTGAAGAGAGCCATCGAAGCATACAAAGCGGTGAGCGATCTTTATCCGGACAACGTGAACTTCCACATTATTCTCGCAAAACTCTATGCGGTTTCGGATGAAACGCTCAATGAAGCCGTTCACGAGAATCGCGAGATTTTGCGCTTGGCTCCTGATCATCTCGAAGCTGTCAGCTCGCTTGCGAAATGCTATCGCCGGTTGGAAAGATTTGACGAATCGCTGTGTACGTATCGTGTTTTGGATGTTCTCGGCAAAAATGATGAAGAAGGCAAACAGATCGTTGCCCGCTTTGCAGATACTCCGGTTCCGAAACTGGCTGGCGTGTTGAGTGGCGAGCAATGGAAACGCATCATTCCGAAAACACTTGACATGACGCTTGTAAAAATTCTGCGGATCTGCACGCCATATATGAGCGAGAAATTTATCAACACGCTCGACAAATATGGTCTCAAGGAAAAAGAAGCGCGAATTGACGTGAGCGACAATTCCATCTTTGCCAACGCCCTTAGAAATTCAGCCAAAGCACTCGGTTTTGCAGAAACACCGAATATTTACCGTTATGAAAAGCTTCGCGGTATTTCAAACGCCTATCTCGAAAAACGCGCATTCCTCGTCAATTCCAATCTTCTGAAGGGACGAACTGAGAAAGAAATCGCATTTGCAACAACGAAGCAGCTAATGCTTTTACGTCCGGAGTATTACCTCATTCAGCTCGGACTTCAGGCGATGGAAATCATCGTGAAAATTATCTTCAAGACGATCGATCCGTCTGCAAATATCCAGCTTCCGCCAAGTGTTGAACCTGTAAAGAAAGCGCTTGAGAAAGGCCTGACACCGGTTGAACGCGACAACGTGAAGAAACTGCTGGCAGAAATTGTAAGCCGGAAGTCAAGCCTGAACATCAATCTTTTCATGGAATCGGTGGAAGATTTTGCAAACCGCGTTGCGCTTTTGTTCTGCGATGATCCTGCCGTCGTAAACAAACAGTTGATGGAAGAAGGACGTCCGATCAGCACGCGTTCTGCCAAGGCAAGAGTTGGTTCCCTGTTGGTCTGGGCACTGAGCGAAGACTTTACGGCGCTTCGAGCCGAACTCGGGATTGCGCTTAAAGCATAATTGTCAAGACATTCTGCAAGACAATCATCGAACAGACAGCCTTCCTTTTAGGGAGGCTTTCTATTTCTCAGAAACAAGGAGCATTGGCAATGGCATACAGCATGACAGGATTTGGATCGGCCAAAGGGATAATTGGTGGGATTGATGTAGAAGTTCAGGTAAAGACATTGAACCATCGCAGTCTGGACATTCACATCGCAATGCCAACGATGCCAGGGCAGATGGAGCTTTTGTTTCAGAAACTGATACGCCAGTTCATCGCACGCGGGCGAGTGGACATGACTATCGTTATCGGGGATGAGAAAAAGGCGCGTGCCGGTCTGAATTCAGCGCTTTTAGAAGCCCGCGTTGCGGCACTGAACTCGATTTTTGGCGATGCGTGGTCCCGCAACAAATGCCTTGAGTTCTGTCTTGCCCAACGCGACGTGTGGGAATTCGAGCAGAGCCCGACGATGAGTGAACGGTTTTATGAAGGCGTTTTGGAAACGGCGAGAATAGCACTGGAAAAGCTGACAAAGGCGCGATGTGTCGAAGGAAAAGCGCTTGAGGACTATATGCTGAATGCGCTTGACACCATAGACACGAGCCGTCAGGAAGCCCTGGCCCGCGCCCCGGAACGACTGACAGAATACCGGGCTCAGCTAGACGAACGGCTGTCAGCTCTCCGAGCAGACAGCAAAATCGAAATCGACGAATCACGGCTTGCCACGGAGGTAGCCCTCATGGCCGACAAGATCGATGTCACCGAGGAACTGACACGAATTGCGACACATCTTTCAGCCCTCCGCATTCTCATTTTAACGCAGTGCGATCCGCTCACGTGTATCGGGAAGAAGATCGATTTTTATCTTCAGGAACTGAACCGCGAGGCCACCACGATGGCATCCAAGAGCCGGGACACCATTTTGACCCGTCACACGATTGATATTCGTACGGTACTTGAATCGCTGCGCGAACAAGCAGCAAACATCCAGTAATTTTAGTTTCATGATCAGGCGGCTAACGACAGTCATCGTGGCCACAGCCATTTTGTTTCCGATAATTGGCTGTGGCCATAGCAGAAATCGCTCAAAACAGCCGAAGCGATCTGTCCAAATTGCGCTTGCCGCTCAGGGACTTCTTGACGGCGCAGAATTTGGGTCTCTATGCTATCAGGACAGCCAGTACCAGGAACGCATTCCCAGCCCCAATGCTTATTTGGGCGGTCTGCTTTATAGCCGCTATTGCGAGCAGTGCCATAAATCCACGGCAACCGCACCTCAAATCATCGGCAACCGCAGTAACTCGGATGCCAAGAGCGATTATTACATCGTCGAGTATGGTTTTTCGAGCCATCCATCGCAGTATAAAGCCCCCATGCCTTCTTTTCGTTCACGTCTGACACGGTTTCAGACGCTTGATGTACTCGCGCATCTTGGACATCAGGAACAGGAGCTTTCCGAAATATCGAATGAAGTAAGCAACAGCTCGAAGATAGGACGAATTCAGTCTGACAAACCATCCGGTCCCCCAAAGTAGGATTGAGATGGATGGAAATGTTTGAGTTTGATGGGATCGTTTGAAATTTAGAAAAATGAGATCAGTGTGTCCAAAAAAAGCAAGAAATGTATATTTAGTGAATGAGGTAACCGCGGCACCTTAAAAAACAGGATGAGATGTAAATAAATGTTGACATATAAATTGCTGTTCAGTATTTAGAAAAAACCAGTGATTATTCTGGCATAACTGGAAGGAGAAACCATGGCAAAAGAATCGAAGGAAAAAGAAATACAGAACTCGAAAGACAAGGCCATTGAGCAGGCTATCAGCGCGATCGAGAAGCAGTTTGGCAAAGGCTCCATCATGCGTCTTGGTGGTGGGGAGCAGGTGGCGATTCCAACCATTCCGAGCGGATCGATTGCGCTTGATCTGGCACTTGGTATTGGTGGATTTCCGCGTGGCCGCGTGATCGAAATTTACGGTCCGGAAGCGAGTGGCAAGACGACAGTGGCTCTTCATGCGGTTGCGGAAAGCCAGAAAGCGGGAGGCGTGGCTGCTTTCATCGATGCGGAACATGCGCTTGATGTTCAGTATGCTAAACGAATGGGCGTTGATATTGACAATCTTCTGATTTGCCAGCCCGATTATGGTGAACAGGCTCTTGAAATAGCAGACATGCTGGTGAAATCGAATTCCATTGACATCATCGTGATCGACTCGGTTGCGGCGCTCGTTCCTCGCGCCGAACTGGAAGGCGACATGGGTGATGCGCATGTCGGCCTTCAGGCGAGACTGATGAGCCAGGCGCTCCGCAAACTGACTTCCACGGCAGCGAAAAGCAAGACTGCGCTTGTATTCATCAATCAGCTGCGTACAAAAGTCGGCGTCATGTTCGGGAATCCGGAAACGACGTCCGGCGGCAACGCGCTCAAGTTTTATTCTTCCGTCCGTCTGGATGTCCGCAAAGTCAGCCTGATAAAGAATGGCCAGGATGTCATCGGCCAGCGCTCGCGCATTAAAGTTGTCAAGAACAAGATGGCTCCCCCGTTCCGCGAAGTCGAATGCGATATCATCTACGGCCAGGGAATCAACCGCGAGGGCGACGTTCTGGATCTGGCAGCAGGCCTCAATATCGTCGATAAATCCGGCGCATGGTATTCGTTCGAAGGCGAACGCCTCGGAAACGGTCGCGAAGCATGTAAAGAATTCCTGGCCAATAACCCCAACATCATGACGGCAATCGAAAACCGCATTCGCGAATCCAAGAACCTTCCGCTGATAGAAGAATTCCTTGCTTCGCACGATGCGCCCGTTGCAGATGAAGATTAATTATCACGTTTTGCCATGATTTATGGCATATTAGGCATTTGTGAAGCCCTCCCCATTGCTGGTGGAGGGCATTTTCTATTCTGCAGGTATCAATCATGGCAAAATCCACGTCCCGACAAACCGATGAATCCGCCGCCGCACTCAAACATCTGGCTGGTCCCGATCCACTTGAACGCGCCTATCTCTTTTATGGCGAAGACATGAACCTCGTGAACAAACTCATTTCGGCAGTCGAAATGAAACGTTTTAAAGGCAAAGGCGTGGATCCCCTCAGCTGGGAGGTTTATCGGGCAAACGAAACACCGGCAGCACAGGCATTGGAATCGGTACGAACCATATCGATGTTCGGCGGTGTCAAGGTCGTTATATATCGCGACATCGACAAACTTTGTGAAGCTGATCTCCTTAAAATATCCGAATATTTGCAAAATCCAGTCAGAGCACATTTGGTATTGACGGCAAGCGCCATCGACAACCGCAAAAAATCGTGGAAATCTATCAAAGAACACACATACAGCGTTCAATGTACAAATTTAGATGAACGCAATATCAACGAATATATTCTTGCGACATGCGGCAAACTCAAGTTTACCCCCGATGCAGTCGATGCCCTGGCCAACTGCATCGGCCCAAATCGTGCGCTTTTGGAACGCGCCATCGAAAAACTCTCGCTGGCCGTGCCCACCGATCAAACCATTACCCCTGAAACCATCAATGAACACGTCATCGACACACGCGAAAGAAGTGTGTTCGAGCTCACGAAAGCCATTACCAAACGCAATATTCCCGATGCCCTGGAAGCTCTCCGTATCCTGCTCGATCAGAAACAAGAACCCGTCGTGATCAACGGCATGCTGGCTCGCCATGCCCGTATGATGCTTCAGATTAAAATCGGTCGAGACAAAAAACTATCCGACAGTGAAATCATCAAACAGACCGGCATCAATCCTTATGCGCTTCGCGAATACAACGAGGCCGTCCGCAATTATTCACTGCCTGAGCTGTTTCGATTTCAATCCGATGTTTTTGAAACGGATCGTGCATTAAAATCCAAACCCGTTCCCCCCATCCATATTTTGTCAAAACTCCTCATTTCCCTCTGCCGGCCTCTTTAAAACCCCATAAATTTTGCATTCGCCCCAAAATGCGTAAACTCCGCCCATGAATTGAATCCAGGGAGGGATCGTCATGGCAACAGTTTATGCGGCAGCTGAAAAATTATTAAAATGGGATGAAGACGTAAACATTTGCGTCAACAAAGAAGTTCTTCACTCACTCATTGTACACGCCCGCAATAATCGCATTGTCGTCTATTTTGCCCCGGCCAGATTTGGCTTGAGCTATGACGAAAGAAGTGAAGTAAACGACGCATGGCACTATCTGTCGACCACTCTCTCGCAACATGGATTCGAACCCGATGATGTAATTCTGTTTGATGATGAAGTGAACGAAACTCCATTCTCAAGCGATATCGAATCACAGCCCATTCACAATTCAGTCGCATTCATTCTTTCAGATGCCCCGCAAGACGAAGTGTTAAGTCTTTCGCTGGGGTTCCAGCTGATTCATGAAATACCGGCCGACATTTCCAGCCAGTGGCCCAAACTCGACATACGCCGCACACTTCGCTCGATCATCGCAGCCGCTCTCCACATATAAAATTTCATTTTTCCAAATAAGAACGCGCTTCGGCGCGTTTTTTTTCGCCACAATTTTTCCAAATCAGGACAATGCCCATGCTTACAATTGGCTGTCATCTTTCAATCTCCAAAGGCTACGGAGCGGCAGCACAAGATGCCATCGACATCGGAGCCAATACATTTGCATTTTTTCTCAGAAATCCACGTGGAGGAACAGCCAAGGCACTCGACACCGCTGACCTCGAGCGGTGTCGTCGTCTGATGGCCGAAAACAACTTCGGAAAGCTCGTGGCTCACGCCCCTTACACGCTCAACCCCTGTGCTGCCAAACCAGATCTTCGCGAATATGCCGTCGAGACCATGATCGACGATCTCCATCGACTCTCCCATTTGCCCAACAATTACTACAATTTTCACCCGGGTTCCCACGTCAGCCAAGGGGCTGAAAAAGGCATCGAACTAACGACACAGTTTCTGAACCGCGTTCTCCCGGAAGCCGGGAGTAGCCGAATTCTCATCGAAACCATGGCCGGAAAAGGCTCCGAAATCGGCAGGACATTTGACGAAGTGGCACAAATCATCGCGGGAGTAGACGACACGTCGCATCTCGGAGTCTGCCTCGATACATGCCATATCTGGGATGGCGGTTATGATATCGTCAACAAGCTCGATGAAGTCATATCAGAATTTGATAAAATCATAGGCCTGGACAAACTCTATGCAATTCATCTGAACGATTCAATGAATCCGTTGTCGGCTCATAAAGACCGGCACGCCAAAATCGACGAAGGTTATATTAAAATTGATGCATTGTTGCGCGTCGTCACGCATCCAGCACTGAAACATCTTCCGTTTATTCTGGAAACGCCCAATGAACTGCCTGGATATGCCAAAGAAATTGCGATGTTTAGAAATGCAGTTTGATAGGAGTTAGCAATTAGCAATTAGCAATTAGAATAATATCTTATATAAAACACTAATCAAACATCGTGTTGTCATAACAATACATCGATCACGTCGGCGGAAATAAAGGACTTTGGCAAACTGACATGGATCGTGTCGGGGACTGAAGGTGTTTGTGAAAATATGTATTTGCATCCGATTGTGGGGATGCCCCATAAAGTATCGCCGCGCGTATGCAATAGCGCGGCGGGCACGCCGTATGACAATAGGCGTGCAAACCAAAGATAAAACCGCGCAGAAACAGATTTTGAAAAATAGAGCGAATGACACATAAGGCTTGTCTTTTTATCATGTTCCTCTTATAGCGGCGGCGGAAATTCTGCGCCACGTGGCACAGACACAACCAAAGGAAAAAGATGAAACTAGGAATCGTTGGCCTACCCAACGTAGGCAAAAGCACGCTGTTTAATGCCATCACGGGCACGTCAAATGCGGAAGCGGCAAACTATCCGTTCTGCACCATTGATCCGAACATCGGCGTTGTCGCCGTGCCGGATGAGCGCCTGGACAAACTCTGTGAAATATGGGATCCGGACAAACGCACGCCGGCCGTCGTCGAATTCGTCGACATCGCGGGACTTGTCAAAGGTGCGTCGCAGGGTGCCGGCCTCGGAAACAAGTTCCTCGGGCACATCCGCGAATGCGAGGCGATTGTTCACGTCGTCCGGTGCTTTGACAACGACGAAATCATGCACGTCGTCGAAGATGCCACGAAGCCCGTCCCCGTCGATCCGGCAAACGATATCGACTGTATCGACTGCGAGCTGATTTTGTCCGATCTCGAAATCGTGACGAACCGCGTGGCCAAGATGACCAAACTGGCTCGCACGGGAAAAGAAGCGAAGGCCGAGCTCGTATGGCTCGAGCCGCTCTGTGCGCATCTCGAAAACGGCAAAAGCGCACGCACATTCAAGTTTGACGACCAGGACGCCGCGCAGCAGAAAGCGCTGCGTGAAATGGGGCTTCTTTCGGCCAAGCCCGTCATTTATGCGTGCAACATGGACGATTCGGGCGTCTCCAATCCCGAGGCCAACGCCTATTATCAGATCGTGAAGTCCCGCGCGGATGTGGAAGGGGCGCAGGTCATCGCCATCTGTGCGAAAACCGAGGAAGAACTCTCGGAACTCGACGATGAAGAGCGGGCGATGTTCATGGAAGAGCTTGGGCTCGCCGAATCGGGTCTCGATCGTCTGATCAAGGCCGGCTACGCGCTGCTCGGGCTGATTTCATTCCTGACAGACGGCAAGAAGGAATGCCGTGCGTGGACGATTAAACGCGGCACAAAGGCTCCGCAGGCGGCCGGCAAGATCCATTCGGATTTCGAGCGCGGCTTTATCCGTGCGCAGGTTTGTAGCTTCGACACGCTGATGGAATGCGGCGGCAAAATGTCGGAAGTCAAAGCCCGCGGCCTGTATCGCGTCGAAGGAAAAGAATACGTCGTTCAGGACGGGGATATCATCGAATTCCTGTTCAACGTGTAAGAAACAACGGTTCTCCTGCCCTAGCATTTTCTTTGTGTCACATTTCAGCAGGTGCGGGTGCCGATTTTTTTGTCGGCACGCCTATTGACATACGGCGTGCCCGCCGCGCTATTGCATACGCGCGGCGACATCCTCTGGCCGATGCCCTGAACCAGAGCGCAACAGTTCTGCGGCAAAGCTGTGCAATAGTTGAAAAAGCCCGAACAAACGGGTAAAATACCTGCGCTTTTTTGAGCTGGAAGCAGCTAACGTGTAGTTCAAATAATCGAGGCAGTTATGAAGAAAAAATTAGCAATTGCAGCAATCCTGACAGCAGGCCTGATTTCCGGTTGTGCCGAAGAGGGCAATGAAATCAGTACCAATCCATGTGGACATGGCACGTTGACGAACGGCAAGTGTATATGCGATGTTGGCTATCAGCAATCCGTACCGGATGGTGCGTGCGACACAAAGATTGGAGGCGACCAAAAGCCGGATCCCGGCACTGAAAAATGTTATATCACATTTTATTTCACAGATGGCATGGCTGCAGGCAAAACCGTTTATATGGTTGGCGATTTCAGCGATTGGAAGAACAGTGAAAAATATAAAAATTATAAAATGACCGATCTGGGCGGCGGTACATTTGCCCTGAAAGCTGAAGTGACCCAGAATGCCTCGATTGAATATAAATTCTATATCGATGAATTGGGCGATAATGGCTGGAGAACGACGGAATCCGGCGATGCCAATATGAAAGCCCAGTTTACGACGTGCGGTCAGGAAATCGGCAACAAGAACGGCAAGAAATACGAAGGCGACGCAACAGCGACGATTGGAAGCGGCAGCTCCACGCCTGTCACGCCTACCCCGACCGGTTCTGACTGCGATATAACCTTTGTTTATAAAAATAAATATACCGATCACGATAATGACGGCAACGTCACGACGTTCCCGGTATATCTGGTAGGAAGTTTTAATGCTGAAGCAGACGGCACGTGGAAAATTGAAGATCCCGCCTATAAAATGACATCTGACGGCAACGGCAACCAGTCGATCACGATAAAACTGAAGCAAGGTCAATGCTATGAATATAAATATTATGTTTCCGGCTGGGACAAGGACAGCTGGAAGACGGATGCTGCCGATGGCGAATCCAATGGCTTTGCCAATATCGCATCGTGTGGCCTGACATTTGGCGACGGCAGGACGGATACTTCCTGCGGCGGTTCCACCAACCCGCCGTCCGGCAACACGACACCGACATCGAATTGCTATATTAAATCCACACCGACCGTTGCGAACAAGACGATTTCATTCGAGATCGAGTGCAAGGACGGCACGACCGAAATTTCATCCGTCGATGGCGGTGTCAGCCCGCAGAAATCCGGGCTGAAAGTCACCGATACCGTGACAGAAAACAATAAATATTCTTATATCGTCAAGGCCGGAAACAACGAAGTCTATGTGCCCGTTTGGGTTGAAGACAAAGCCTTCGACTGGCACGACGCATTTCTATATTTCGCATTCACGGATCGATTTAAGGATGGCGAACCCGGCAATAACGAACCGAAAACAAATGCGACGATCGAAGGTTCATCGAATGCCCAGTGGATGGGTGGCGACTTTAAGGGGCTGGAAGAAATGGTCAATGACGGCTATTTCGACAGACTCGGCGTCAACACGCTCTGGATTTCGTCCGTCAGCATGAATGCCCAGGGAACGAGCCAGGGAACAAACGGCGACGAAAAACACTGGTACTCGGCATACCATTCGTACTGGCCGGTATCGTCATTCATGACCGACGCAAATGAATCGGAATTCACGTCCATGACGAGCGAGGGCGTCAAGATTCAGGCCATTGAGCCGCATTTTGGATCGATGCCTGACCTGCAAAGCCTCGTCAATTCCTGCCACAAACGCGGCATTCGCGTGCTCATCGATTTTGCGGCGAACCAGGTCCATAAAGACAGCCCTGTTTTCAAGAATCACCAGGACTGGTTTAACGATGTCAATTCACCGTGCCTGTGCGACAGCAATGACGGCTGGGGCTGGAACAATTATTCGGAAAAATGTTGGTTTTCACAAGATCTTCCCGACATCAACTATGATAATCCGGATGCCCGCAAAGCCATGGTTGATCACGTCGAATGGCTGATCAAGAAGACAAATATCGATGGATTCCGCGTCGATGCCGTCAAGCACATGGCAGTCCAGTTCCTGAAAGATATGCGCTCGAAGACGGATCAATTATATTATAATTCCGGCAGTATGTTCTATATGGTCGGCGAAACATTTGACGGCGACATTGGTAAATTGAATCAGTTTATCGGCGACGATATGCTCCATGCCCAGTTCGATTTCAATCTCTATTTCGCCATCCGTGACAATATTCTTAATGGTGCCAACCTCGAAAACGTCAGGAATGCATATAACAAGGCCAAAGAATATAAATCCGATTTAATGGGAACATTCATGGGCAACCACGATGTCGCCCGCGCCCTCTCGATTGCCGCAAATCAGAACCAGAACAAATGGGGACAGAATGAGGAAGTGACGGGATGGGAACCCTATTTCAAAGTCAAGATGGCATGGACAATCCTGCTCACAAATCCCGGCGTTCCCCTCATCTATTACGGCGACGAATACGGTCAGGAAGGTGCCAATGATCCCGACAACCGCCGCATGATGAAATTTAATAATCTGAACGAACAACAAGACATGCAAATTAAATTCGTCCAGCAGCTTGGCCAGATTCGACGCGAACACCACGCGCTTCGTTACGGTCATCGAACCGATCTAAGTACCAGTGCTCAGGCTTGGTGCTACACTCTCGACGATGGTTCAGAGAAAATTCTCGTCGCGCTCGGTCTGCAGAACGGTGCAAAATGTGGTTTCAACAATCAGACATTCACGCTTAAGAGCCTGCTAGATCCCGATAAGGCTGAATTCCAGGCAAGCGAAATCACATTTGACGACACCAACAAACTTAGCGTCTATCTCGTAAAATAATATAACATTGGCACATATTATATAAATATATAAAACCTCTCATGTGACATGAGAGGTTTTCATTATTCAGGAGTCCCCATGAAGAAAAAACATTTTACAAGCGTATTCATTTGTTGCGCAGCACTCGCCATGTCCTCGTGTGCAACAGATTCGAATGATGACGAATCATGCAAAAGTGGTCAGCAAAAGTGCGATTCCTTATGCCAGGATTTGACATCCAATGTCAATCATTGCGGCAGCTGCAATAACAACTGCAACACCAAGGGCAATATCGTCCAAGCCGCATGCGTCAATTCCCAGTGCCAGATCAATGAATGTGTCAACGGTTATAAAGACTGCGACAACAACCCGAACAACGGCTGTGAACAATATGTCGGTTCGAGCGGCAGCTGTACAGCTTCCCAACCCGTCGACGGCAAATGTACAGATGGACGTCAGGATTGCTCTGGAACATGTATCGATATTAACAACGATGCAAACAACTGCGGAAGCTGCGGCAACAGTTGCCTGAGCAAAGGCAATGTGAGCAAAGCAAGCTGCTCAAATAAAATGTGCATGATCACAGAATGCGCCGCCGGATATAACGACTGCGACGACAATCCAAACAACGGTTGCGAAAGGGCCGGCGAATGTGGCTCAGATCCTTTATCTCCGCCAGAACCCGGAACCGAAACATGCAAAGTCACATTTAAATATACCAACGCCGACACGTGTGCAACGACCGGCGGAGCTCAGGATTGGCCCGTCTATGTCATTGGCGATATGAACAGCTGGCAGCCCGCCGATGGCAACATGATCATGACTGCGGATGACAAATGTACGCGTACCGCAACGATCGATGTCGAAAAAGGCAAAGCCCTAAAATATAAATTCTTTGTCGCCGGCTGGGAAGATAATTCATATCATTCCGATCCTTCCAAAGCTGTCGATGAAGATAAGAATAACCAGACGGACGGTACATGCGATGCCGTGTATGAATATGTTGAAAAAGCGCCGGAAGTCGTCGTCACGCCGGGCGAACCCGAAATCGAGGAAGGCAACTGCAAAGCCACTTTTACCTATTATAACCAGTGGACAAATGTCGGTTCCGGCGGTGCTGCGGACTTCGATGTCTACCTCGTCGGTAGCTTTAACACGAACAACGACGGAACGTGGAAAACCACTGATGTCGCGTGGAAGATGAAATCCGATGGCTATGGCACGCATACGATTTCTGTCGATCTCGTCCAGGGCAAATCGTATGAATATAAATATTATATCAATGGCTGGGAAGACGATTCGTGGAAGACCGATGCCCAGGATGGCCAGGCCAACGGCACAGCCAACATGGATTCGTGCAACAAATCATTCGGAACGCCCAATACATCCCCCATTATTCCGCCGCCATCCGAGGATGGAAAATGCAACGCCACGTTTATTTATACCAATAAATATACAAACAAGGCTTCGGGCGGCACCGCCGATTTCGATGTCTATCTCGTCGGTTCCATGAACGAATGGAAGCCTGAAGATGCAAACTTGAAAATGACATCCGACGGCAACGGGACGCACTCGATTACCGTCGAATTAAAACAGGGCGAAAAATATACTTATAAATATTATGTAAAAGGCTGGGAACAGGATTCTTGGAAATCCAATCCCGAATCCTGCTCCGATTCCGACTGCAACAGCCTCGCCGATATGTCTACGTGCAACCAGGTTTTCAAATACGTGGAAGTGCCTCTCGGCGGCGGCGACAATCCGTCCAATCCGCCTGATACACCCTCTGTGCCTTCCAATTCAAATTGCTATATCAAATCTGCTCCGACCGTCAGCGACAAAAATATATCGTTTGAAATCGCGTGCAAAGACGGCACCACTGAAATCACCGAGATTAAAGGCGGTGTTGCCCCTTCGCATGAAGGCCTCAAGGTCACGGATAAAGTGACGGAAAACAATAAATATTCCTATACCGTCAAAGCCGGAAGCAATGAGATCTATGTCCCGGTCTGGGTTGAGGACAACGCATTCGACTGGCATAATGCGGTGCTTTATTTCGCGTTTACCGACCGATTCAAGGATGGCGACAAGAACAACAATTATAATAAAAAAGACGCATCGGTGAGCAATAATTCCAATGCCAACTGGATGGGCGGCGACTTCAAGGGGCTTCAGGAAAAAGTCGAGGAAGGCTATTTCAATGATCTCGGCGTCAACACACTCTGGATTTCGTCCGTCAGCATGAACGCTCAGGGCATCAGCCAGGGTGCCAACGGTGACGAGGCCCACTGGTATTCGGCATATCATTCGTACTGGCCGGTTTCTTCATTTATGGTCGATGATAATGATGCGAATTTCTCCGGTTCTAAGAGCGAGGGTGTCGACATCACAGCCATTGAACCTCATTTCGGTTCCATGAAAGACTTGGAAAACCTCGTTGAAGCGTGCCATAAACGCGGTATCCGAGTTCTCGTTGACTTCGCTGCAAACCACGTCCACAAAGACAGCCCGATTATTGCCAAACATCCGGAATGGATCAACGACTACGGCCACCAAAAGCTTTGCGACACCAATCAGTGCGGTGGGTCCTGCTGGGACAATTATTCCGAAAAATGCTGGTTCTCCGCCGATCTTCCCGATATCGATTACGGCAACGAGAATGCCCGAAAGGCGATGGTCGACCATGCCATCTGGCTCATCAAGAAGACAAACGTCGACGGTTTCCGCGTCGATGCAGTCAAACACATGCACGTCCAGTTTATCAAAGATCTCCGTGCCGCGACCGATCAATTATATCATAATTCGGGCAGCATGTTTTATATGGTTGGCGAGACATTCACGGGCAATGTCGGCCTTCTCAACCAGTATATCGGCGACGATCTCCTCCATGCACAGTTCGATTTCCCGATGTATTATGCGCTTCAGAGCCATATTCTCGGCCTCGGCAACTATGCCAGCGTAGCCCAGCTCAGCAATTCCTATAAATCGGATCTGATGGGAACGTTTATGGGCAACCACGATGTCGCCCGCGCCATTTCTGTCGCCGCCGGTCAGAACCAGGGCAAATGGGGCAACAACGACGAAGTCAAGGACTGGCTCCCCTACCTCAAGATGAAGACCGCCTGGACGATTCTGCTCACGAACCCCGGCGTCCCCCTCATCTATTACGGCGATGAATACGGTCTGGAAGGCTCCAACGATCCCGACAACCGCCGCATGATGGAATTCGGCGATGCCCTGAATTCCGAACAGAAATCCATGCTCGGTTACGTACAGCGCCTCGGCCAAATCCGTCGTGATCACAAAGCCATCACGCTCGGACATCGCGAAAACCTGTCCTACGGCGGCGGTTACTGGTGCTACAAACTCAAAAATGATAGCGAGTCGATCATCGTCGGCATTGCGAGAGCGGATGGTGGCGATAACTCCGGATGCGATCTCAAGGGCAGTTACACGCTCGAAGACCTCCTGAGCGACGGCCACGAAACACTCACCAATGTAACCGGTCTCGATCTGAACGAAAGACGGTTGCAGGTCTATCTCGTAAAATAATATATTCAATATATTATTATAATTTCAAGGACGCCATCTTCGGCGTCCTCGAGATCGAGCAAAACACTTTATTATAAGCAACTGGGAGATAGAATGAAAAAAGCAAGTTTTTTCTTATGTGCAACACTATTTGTACTTTCAGCCGGTTGTTCAGATGACAACAAGGACAATGAATGCAACTTGCAGGATACACGATGTGAAAAAGGCGTCCTTCAGGTCTGCAACGGCCAATGGACGGATGCCCCCTGCGCGTCTCCGAAAGTCTGCACTGTCATTAACAACAAGGCACAATGCGCCGATCCCGTCGAAAAATGTACGGATGGCGCAAAGCGATGCAATGGCGAGTCGCTCGAATCATGCGCCGGTGGCATCTGGACTGCATTGCCGTGTACCGGGATATGCGTCGAAGACAACGGCAGTTTCACATGCGCCGAGGCCCCCGGAAAATGCACTGACGGCGCAAAGCGATGCAATGGCGAATCGCTCGAATCATGCGTCGGCGGCGTCTGGACTGCATTGCCGTGTACTGGAAAATGTGTCGAAAACAACGGCAGCTTCTCGTGCGCTGCCGCTCCCGAACCATGCACAGGCAGCGCAAAACGATGCAATGGCGATGCACTCGAGTCATGCGTCGGTGGTGTCTGGACTGCGTTGCCGTGTACTGGAAAATGCGTCGAAAATAACGGCAATTTCTCGTGTGTCGAGCCCCCGTCTGAATCTTGCGAAAAAGGCGCGACGAAATGCGACGACGAC
>JAZODZ010000032.1:0-2966 GCA_045597285.1 Myxococcota bacterium | reverse complement strand
GAGTGTCCAGAATGTGCCTGGCGAGTGCAACCCGCAATCCTCTGTATCCGCGTCCAGATACAGCGATCGCGTTCCCTGACCACGGGGTAGGCCGCACGATATGATGGTCGATGCTAAAACCGTTATGTGAAGCCAGTTGCGTACATTTTTACCTCCTCGTGTCGAGCGTCAATGCATACACACAAGATGATGACAAAAAATTAATTTTGTGACACTTGGAGGTCATTTTTTTTGATTTTTTTACTACTTAACCGCCTTGCTGACTTTGCTCACCGTAACGCGGATTCTGTCTACTGTGAAAATGGGGTTGCTACCTAGGCCGCACTTTCAGTTTTTTCCCATAATAAACATTCTAAAAAAAGCAACGATCTCCCATCATTTTGTCTCTAAAATGTACATATATGGAATGGAAAGTTTAACAGGAGGTGTGGCATGATAGACGGCAATGCATTCCAGAAATATGGAACTGATTATGAGACGGTTTTGGGCATGCTTCGGTGTATTGTGTTTAAAATAGCCGGGGGGCACCGCAATCGTGAGTATATTGAGGATCTGATATCTGAAGGCTGGCTAATTATTTGTGAGCTGATGCGAGAATATGATCCGGAGCGAGGAAAGCTAACGACGTATTTATGGATGCCTGTTTATGGCGCACTTCTTCGATATTCTGTCAAAAAGAACCATCTGATTCGACAATATGATGAGGAAGAAGAGAAACCTCTTATTTCAACGGATAACATCGCAAATAGTGGTGTATTTGATGGAAACCCCTGGATGATGTCTCCTGATGTCGTTTATGAAAAGAAAGAACGGGTAAGGGTTTATCACACGGTGGTTGCAAATCATCAGGAAGAAGTTCGAGAATACACTCGGAAAACGCCAAAGTGTGCTGATTTGTCGACGCGGAAGGATATTTCAAGAAAGCGTATGCGTGCGATTAGAAAACTTCAAAACACTGCACAGGCAATATGGTCTTCGATATAATGTAACTATTCAGACCCTAATGTCTTTTCATAACTACGGAATTCTATCGAAACGAGGCAGGAGAACGCAATAAATAACTGGTTTTCAGTAAATTCCTCTGTTCTCTGAGGAAAATGAGTTAAGCGTTATTTTCGCGGGCGAGTGCCCGCGATTTCCAGCAATGTTTTCCTGCCTTTCCATCGGGCCGTTAGAATTTATAACTAAATGTAACGTCAAGAGCTGTGCCATCAGTCCAGTTGTAATCCTGCATAATACTGAGGACACATTTTTCAGTCTCAGTGCCTGCTAAAGACCCACCGACAACACTGACATTTTTTGCGGTATTGTCGGAAAGATTGAACTGAACCTTGAGTGTTCCGTCTTTACCGCATTCCTTGGCTTTTTCATTGACATCTTTGAGATTGGCAAGAAGTTTAGCTTTATCAGGCCCTTTCTTTACCACTTGCGTTTTGGAATCAGTTTTGTCTTCATCAGGCTCATCGTTATTTAATGCTGCTTTTAGCTCGTTGATTCTCGCTATTTCTTGTTCCATCGCAATGCGAGCTTCTTCAGCCTTTCTACGTTCTAGTTCGGCATCAAGACGTTCATCCTCGCTAGGTTGCTGTTCAATTTCTTGCGTTTCCAGCATAACGGCAACAAACGCAAGACCGAATGATTCAACAGCCTCGTTCTCACTGCACTTATCGAGAGCTTTGGCATGAGGCGCATCATCGCCCGTTACTTTATCGAGTTTTTCCAATTCATCCTTGTAGTTTTCCGCTTCAGGTGAATCATCGTCAATACTGCCAACGATTTTCAGGGCTGCAGCGAACTTGTCTTTGTTCTTGTCGAGATAATCGTTCATGCCATTGCCGAGTTTGTCGCAGTCATCACCGGACTCCTCTGCGATTTTTGCAAGACCATCGAAGAAATTAGTGACATCCACAATTGCGGCTCTAACGGGATCGCTCTCGCCCACATCTTCACTGACAACGGATTGCTCCGTTGCAGCCTCGGGGGACGCATTCTTTTGGCATCCAGCAAGGCAAAGAAGAACACAGAAAAAGCTTACAAAAGAATAAAATCTATGACACATATTCTCCCTCTACTTATGACTAAAAGACAGTCATACTCCGCTTTAATGCGTCTTTATTGCTCATTGTGACAGCGTTCAGCAGGTTCACTGCACGGAATCTGTGACATCTGTATCGTCCACCGGTACGTCCACCGGTTCGGATGGAGCCAGGATTTCGCCATCGCCTTCTTCCATGGAGGAATCTATCAGTGCCGAAACGAAAGCATTGCTAAACAACTCAACTTCTTCGCTGTCCGCGCATGTTTTCTGAATGGAATACAATGCACCACCCATTATCGCTTTTAGAACCGAGTCCATTTCAGCCTTGGAATTTCTTGCTTCGGGTGAATCGTAATTAAGACTGCCAATCACACGCATCGATGCGACGAAGCGTTCTCTGTTCTGCGCGAGATATTCGGTCATGCCCGTACCTGCCTTGGCGCAGTCATCATCGGATTCTTCGGCGATTTTATTGAGGCCTTCAAGGACAGACGCGACTTGCGAAAAAGCCGCTTTGACGGGATCGATCACCACGTTTTCTTCAGCGCGATGTTCTTCAACAGTAGCAACGGGTTGTTCCGCTGCAGCTTCGGGAGATGCATTCTTTTGGCATCCGGCAAGGCAAAGAATAATGCAAAAAATACCTACGCCAGAAATAAAACTAAAATGCATTATCTCCCTCAGCTTATGGCATAATCAAATGTCTTGTTTAATTATTTGGCGGCGTCTTCGGCTGCTTCTTTGGCAGCATCATCGGCGGCTTCTTCGGCGGCTTTCTGAACTTCCTGAGGAGCGGCTTCCATCAAAGCGGCAACGAAAGCAAGACCGAAAGCTTCAACAGCTTTGTTGTCTTTGCATTTTTCGAGGGCTTTGGAATGAGGAGCATCATCGCCCGTTGCTTTGTCGAGTTTTTCCAATTCATCTTTGA
>JAZODZ010000031.1:0-2586 GCA_045597285.1 Myxococcota bacterium | reverse complement strand
ACAAAGCCGCTGCTGATAAGAAAGCTGCTGAAGCAGCCGCCAAGAAAGCTGCCGACAAAGCCGCTGCTGACAAGAAAGCCGCTGAAGAAGCCGCCAAGAAAGCCGCTGACCAGGCTAGCAAGAAAGTAGCTGAACAGAAGGCCAAAGATCAGGCCGCAGCCGCAGCCGCCAAAGCCGCAGCCGAAGCCGCAGCAAAAGCCGCTGGTAAATAATCTAAGTCAGTCTTAGAAAGTTTAAGCCCCCGGTAATTCCGGGGGCTTTTTTTTGTTCAGCCCCCTGCTGACCGCGTTGCGGGCATCCCTCTCCAATGGCTGAGGAAGGGACATTTTGTTGTATGTGTTTTTGGGGAATCCCCTACGGGGATGGTTATGGTTGAATGACCTGATCCCCCGGCAGGCGCTTACGCGCCAACCGGGGGCTACTAAACGTGAAGCCCTACGGGCTTCTGTTATTTGCGTCATTTACAGCATTTGTCCCTTCCTTAGGGCGTTGCCGGGGGCTATTAATATGTAAGCCCTACGGGCTTTTTATAAGCGGACATTGCGTACGCCGTGCTTCTCCATAAAAATATTAATCGCGATTATCACGACGAGATGGCAAGAACAATTGTAGCGGGCAAAAAGGCCCGCTACTCAAGGAATACTCTCAGTATTCGCGCAATGATATCACGAATAATATGTTTCTTTTACGGCACCAAGTGAAACTTCAAGGAACTCGATAAGGGCACCGATACTCACATTTTCAACCTTCTCGGTCAGAAGGCCATGGCAGTTAATGGGATGGCTTTTCAATTTGAGCTCATCCTGACGGTCTTCGAGGAATTGATTGATTTTATTGCACACGCTTTCGGGTGCGGTTTTTCTTGGATGAGGCTGTGCATAAAGCTTGACGTCACCATCGGCACTGATATCCATAATTGCAAAGCCAATTCCGCCAAAACGAATATTAATACCACCAACCCGGCCGCCACCTGCTTCAATATTGCACCCGCTCTGTCGGGCATAAACAATTAATTTTTCAATGGCTTCGCGTCGGGGTTTTCCACCTTCCTTCTCAGCCAGTTTAATCACCTGAAGTTTATCCACTGTATCCTCCTGTAAAAGTAGATCACACGGCCATACAGCCATGCAGGGCAATATAGTTTATTCTATTTTTTCTCTAAACGCCACATTCTTACACGTTTTTCGATGCAAAATATTGCATACCCAATTCTATGCGGTCCCTTCAACAACACGTGCCCGGCAGCAAGTTTTGGATAGACACTTCCATCCATCACGGTCATGGACAACGCCCGGATCAGTACGCCAATGGCCGCGATCACGCTCGAATCTCGCCCAAACACGAGCTCTCCTCGCTTGGAATTTCCCAGCATCCCCTCAAACCAGCACGATGCCAGTTTGGCGACAGCCCTATCCATGAACGGCAGTTCCGAACGCTCAAATGCCCGAATCATGTCTTCGAGCAACCGATAAATCCGCGAAATGCGGAACTGCCGCAACATCACGGAGTTCACGGTTATTTTATCGTGTGCCAGGGCAAAATCGATCACGGTCTTGAGCGCAAAATAATGCTGATGCGCGTGCAAAACGAGATGAACGATCAAGTCATCATCGCCGAGTACAGGGATTTCAAGCCCCTGCCATGAAAACACGGCGTGACGTTTCATGGCATTTCCAAAGGATGGCGTAAGCCACGGCGGCGGTGCGAGTTTCCAGTGGATTTCGACCGGAGCAAGTACCGCATGCGTAAGCAAAAACTGATTCTTCGCATAAACCCGGTTATCCGGTTCGAGGCAATACCCCATTGATTCCAGTTTTTTCACCGCGGCCTCGGCCTCCTCGAAATCGGGCAGCCACAAATCGACATCGTTCGTCGCTCGCCATAGTGCATTACCCGTCAAGCATGCACCCAGGGGAGCGCCCTTGAGCAAAATAAACGGGCTTTCGATGGCTTTCGCGACCCGGATATATGTCGTCTTCCACAGCATCAGACGGGCGGTTTGACGTGCCTTGAACTCCACCATGCGTTCATTGACCTCGATTTCCGTCAATCCACACTGGGCCGGTTCGATATCGCCGTTAGCCAGGGCAAACATCAGGTACGGCAAGATCTCGCATTTTTCGGCGCGATCAAAAATATCCTTCGGCGGCACATCGTTCTGCCGGGCATACGCCACGAGTGATCGGATGAATGGCCCGGACGGGGTGTTCTGTTGAGTCGGCATCTGTCAGTCCCAGGGGTTGGCACGGTTGGGCACGAGCTTGCCCATCTCGCGATATTCCTGGATTCCGGCGGCCTCGAGGAGATCCATGTCGATGGGGATATTGCGCTCGGCGGCTCGGTAAGCGGCTCGCACGACCGAGTTTTTGATATTGCCGCCGGCGAGCTCGAGGTCTTTGCCGAGCGTCTCGAAATCGATATCGCCAGCGATGGGGGCCGAGGCCGGAATCAGGCGTTTCCAGATACGCGCACGATACCGCGCATCGGGGAACGGGAAATCGATCTTGTGGTTAAGCCTTCGCTCGAACGCATCGTCAATTGCCGCATCGAGGTTCGTCGTCAAAATGACGACGCCTTCAAAGCGTT
>JAZODZ010000030.1:0-6127 GCA_045597285.1 Myxococcota bacterium | reverse complement strand
TATTTGATGAGTTAAGGAATTTGATTATAATTAATAGCGCTGGCATGTTTATGACGTGTTCAGGTTGTTCGGCTGGTACCGCTGACTTGTATGGGTTTACAAATTCAGGCTCTAATGGTGCGACTGGGTGGTTGACGACTACAGTTCCTATTACGTCGGGTAAAGTATTCAACCTTGACTTTTATATCTGGGATACATCAGACTCTGCTTACGATTCCACGGTTATTCTGGATAACTTCAAGTGGAGAACAACCCAAACCGTCATTGGTACTGGGCTTTCTACAGAAACCAGTTTTGACCCGAATACCAACTAACCCTCAAATCCCTCTCCCTGGCGAGAGGCTAACCCTTTAAAAGCGCCCCGGCTTCATGCGAAGCCGGGGCGCTTTTGTCTCCAAACTTTGCGCACATTCCTATTTCATTGTATTCTTTCCTCGGAGGATGTGCGCATGGATGAGCAACAGCAAGATAAAAAACTCGATGAAGCATTGACAGAAGATGCCCCTGTTTCAGACGATAATAAGTCTGAAATCAAGGATGGTTTGGCCGTATCGCTCGATCACGATGACAACCAGGTCGAAAAACCTTCGGAAAACACTGCGGATCTCAAGGAATCCGAACAACACGTCGATCCGTCCGAATCAGTACCGGAACCGATTGCCGAACCCATTCGTCCAATCAGTGCAGGGCTGCCCAGAGTTCAACGACGGGCAGATGAAAATCCCGATTTTTCAATCATATTGCGTTCGCGAGGACGCGCTTTCAGCCAGGCATTGATGACTTTTGCCGGAACAAAACAACGTTCTGGCCGCCTATGGCTGACATTCGCTATCATGCTTATCGTCATTGCATTATTGATTATTCAGGTCGCTTACAAGCATCGTGAACTCAATCTGGGCTTCGAACTGAGCGACGCTATTACGCAGCGCGAGGCGCTTCTCGAAGAAAATCGAAAGCTGCGTATCGAACTTCGCGTCCTCAGCCGCCGTGAGCGCCTGGAGCCGCTCGCAGGACGTCAGCTTGGTATGTCAGTCATCAAGCCGGAACAGATTTTTATCGTCGATACAAAAGGACGCCTCAATACCTCGGATAAACCTGGCAAACGGGCAGATGGTCTCGACAACGTGCGTCATCTTGGGGAGGAATAGTCGTGGAAAATCAAGTCAGGGAAGACGTCAAACGACGCGAGCATGAAGAACTCGCAACCTGGATTCGGTTAAGTGTCATTGCCCTCGTTCTCGTTGCCATTTTCGCAATGCTTGCCGCCAATTTCTACCTGATTCAGTCGGATGGATCGCACCTGATTCAGGAAGAACAGGTCGATTTGAAAAAACGCGCCGAACAACAGAGTACAGGACGCGTGACATTGGGGGCCGGAGGCGAGAACGAATTGGACGGACACCGGGGATATATCTACGACCGGAATGGTTACGAACTCGCCATCAGTGTCGAAACGCCCAGTGTTTTTGCGCATCCGCGCCAAATCGAAGACGTAGAATATGCCTCGGTGGCGCTCAGTCAGGCGCTCGATATCAGCGTGGCCGAAATACGAAAAAAACTCACATCCGAGTCGCCGTTTGTTTGGATTGTGCGAAAGACGACGCCCGAAAAAGGTGCGGCTGTCAAGGCATTGCGCCTCAAGGGCGTCGGGACAAAACGCGAGAGCAAACGCTATTATCCGGGGCAGGAACTGGCAGGTCAGATTCTTGGATTTGTCGGCCTCGATAACGTCGGTCTCGAAGGCGTCGAATCCGCTTATGATAAGTATTTACGCGGGAGTGTGCTCCGCATTCGCGACCGACGCGATGTCCGCGGCCATCTCATTCTTTCCGGCAAGCCGCGCCTCAACGAACTCGAAGGCAGCTCGATTACCCTGACGCTCGACCAATACATCCAGAAAGTCGCCGAAAATGCCCTCGATCGCACGTGCCGAACTTTTATGGCCAAAGCCGCAGTCGCAGTCGTCCTCGATCCCTATACCGGCGAGGTGTTGGCCATGGCAAACTGGCCCAGGTTCAACCCGAATCGGTTTAATGATTACGACAAGGAGAATATGCGCAACCGCGCCGTCCTTGATGCGTATGAACCCGGCAGCATGATGAAACTCATCACGTATTCCGCTGCTGTCGATGGGGCGCACGTGCGCCCGACGGATCCCGTCGATCAGAATCATGGCGCCATCCGTATCGGGAAGCACACGATCAAAGACACGCACTCGATCCCCAATATGATTGCGGAAACCGTGGTCAGCGAGTCGTCCAATATCGGTGCCTATCACCTCGCGCAAAAACTCGGAAAAGAAAAATTCTATGAATACCTGAAGGCATTCGGTTTCGGTTCCCGCACGGGAATCAATATCGCCGGCGAATCCGCGGGCATTCTGTGGAAACCGAGTGTCTGGCCCGAAGTCATGTTCGCCAATATCGCATTCGGGCATGGCGTGAGCGTGTCACCGATGCAGATCGCGATCGCCGTCGCGACGATTGCTAACGGCGGTACGCGAATCAAACCCTGGATTATCAAGGAAATCCGCGATCGCGAAGGCAACGTTGTACACGAAGGGCATCCGGAAGCTGTTCGGCGCGTTATCAGCGAACAATCGGCAAAAACCGTGCGTCAGGCCATGGAACGCGTGGTTTCGGAAGGTACGGGCCTCAAGGCGTGGGTTGCCGGTTATCGCGTCGGCGGAAAAACGGGCACGGCCCAGAAAGTCGACCCGAGAACCCACGCTTACGGCCATCTATATATGGCAAATTTCATCGGAATCGCGCCAATCGATGATCCAAACCTGATCGTCGTCGTCATGGTCGATGCGCCGCGGCTTCAGCACGGCGGCGGTTCTGTCGCCGCCCCGGCTTTTGCCGAAATCGTCAGCCAGGTGCTGCCGTATCGCGGCGTTTTCCCAAAAACAGTCACAGAAGGCGTGACCGATCCCTTCGAAAACGTGACCGAAACCGTCGTGATGGAAGACAATACGCTCGTCGCGGCCGACATCCCCGAAAGCCAGTCCTGCGATGATTTCGTCACGGTTCCCGATTTCCGTGGCAAAACGGCGCTCTCGGCCATCGAAACCGCCACATCGTCTTGTTTGGCTACAAATATCGTTAATTCCGGTTTCGTCATGTCCCAATGGCCGGCTCCGGGAACGCGAGTGTCTGCCCATACCCGCGTCGAACTCACGCTCCGCGGAAAATATCGCTCTATCGAAAACTAATCATCTTAACCGACTAACGGAGATTATCATGAAATCATTTGGTGTGATTGGTTGTGGAAAAATGGGGCAGGCGCTTGTTTCGAGAATCGCGCCGAATATCGATTGCCCGATCGTTTGTTGCGACGTGAATCCCGAGGCTCGCCAAGCCATGAAAAAACTCGTCGGTGAACGCGTCGAGGTCGTCGATTCGTCCAAAAAAATCGTCGACGAGTGCGATGTCGTTCTCGTTGCCGTGAAGCCTGCGCAGGCTCCGGATGTGTTGGCAGAGCTCGCTTTGGGCGGCAAAAAGCTGATTCTCTCGATCGTCGCGGGCATTCGATATGACAGCCTTTGCGAAATGGCAAAGAATGGCGAAGTCGTCAGAATTATGCCGAACACGCCGGCCATGGTCGGTGCCGGCTCGATGGTCATTCTCGACAGCAACCTGAGCGACGAAACCCGCGAACTCGTCAGAAAACTCTTATCTGTCGCCGGGTCTTGTCACTTTATCCGTGATGAGAAGTTGATGGATGCGGTGACGGGCTTGAGCGGCAGTTCTCCGGCACTCTTTGCCATGCTCATCGAGGCGTTGGCAGATGCCGCTGTGGCCGAGGGATTGCCGCGGAACATGGCGTTTGAACTCGCGCGCGAAACCATGCTCGGAACCGCAAAACTCCTGGAACGACAGCATCCCGCGATTCTGAAAGAAAACGTCATGAGCCCGAACGGAACGACCGCCGCAGGCGTGCTCGCCGCTGAAAAAGCCGGTCTCCGACACGCCGCCGCCGAATTCGTTTGCGCCGCTACGCGCAAATCACGAAGCATGGGATGACAATATCCCTTCTATTTTGCTGGGGAAGGGATAGATGGTGGAATTTATGTTTTGGGGGAACGGCACGCCTATTGACATACGGCGTGCCCGCCGCGCTATTGCATACGCGCGGCGATACTTTTGGGACCTCACCACCCCGCAATCAGTTCCCGCTAATATCTTTGTTCACGAGAATCGAAACGTAGCTTTTCTCCATCAGGTCATTCAGCCAAGAATTGATGAGGCGCTGCGTTTCTTTCATAATGATCATTTCTCGGCATTGCTCGACGGCTTTTTTCCAGGCTTCCGATTCGCCTTCCACGATATCGTCAGCCCGCATGATATGATATACGTTTGTCGTCGAAATCAGTTGCGAAACCTCGCCCTTTTTGAGTGCGAAAACAGACGCGAAATCTTTGGAAAGATCGCCGGGAGAGAATGAACCGAGAACGCCGCCACGCTCGGCACTTCGTCCCGTGGAGTATTTCTTGACGTATTCCTCAAACTTTTCGGGATGCGCGGCGGCTAGCTTTTGAACGCCAGCTGCATACTGTTTGACGCTCGTGTCGATGCTGTTCCACCACACCGCATTGAGTGTTTTTGCGGCCGGCGCAGCCAGACCGGCGGCACTGTCGGCTTCGACATCGTGAATCGTGATCTGGCGAAGCGTCACCGTGATGCTGTTTTCTGCATCCGGCACTTTTTCCTGTGCACAAGCAATCGCATCGGCCTCGGACGGCTGAACCTGCCCAGCCAGTTCGCTACGCATGACAAACTGTGCTTCCAGCTCGCTACGAATATAGGCGCGATAAGCCTTCCATTCGATGCCTTCCGATGCCATCATCGATTTGAAAGCCTCTTCGTTTTGCCCTGATCTGCGGTACATATCCTGTAACTGCATATCGACTTCGCGATCGCCAATCGTGATGTTATTGGCCTTTGCTCGCTTGGCAATCAGCCGCGTCTGAATCAGCTCGGTTACGAGGCTTTCGAGTTCTTCATCGGGATTGTCAGAATATTGAATGTCGCTCAGATCCTTGCCCTTCACGGCATAACGAAGGACGCCTTCGGTGCGAACGTCATTGAGCGTGATGATTTCGTCACCCGCAACGGCGGCAATGCGTTCAATCGTTTTGGCTTGCGCAGTCTGAACACTGCAGGCGGCAGCCATTAACACGGCCAGCCCTAGGAATTTCGGAATGATTTGCATATAAAATCCAATATATTCTGCCGCTTCGACCTTGAAACGGCTAAACCTGTATCTTTACGAAATGTCACCTGTTTTTTCAAGAAAACAATCACTGGTGCGATGTATTTTGGTAACGGTAACGGGTGCGGCGTATCGGCAAGGCCGATAGCCGTGCCCAAGGTAGGCACGTGACACGTGCCCGCGAGCCGTATGCGCCAACGGCGCATAGGCGAACACGCACGGCGTATCGGCAAGGCCGATAGCCGTGCCCAAGGTAGGCACGTGACATGTGCGCGCCAACGGCGCATGATGATTTCGCGATTTTCTTGTCAAGGCTGTACCATGAATGGCTGTGGCTTTTCTTCCAAAAGATTATACCCAAAGCCGGTTTTGAGCTTGTCGTCATTTTCGACAATTTTTTGGGCTTCTTTCATATACTCATCCCATGTTTTTTCTGTGTTTCCAAGCGTTTTGAACACTTCGGCCGCAGCATCGGGAATATGCCTCAAATACCAGATGTTAAAGAGTTTATACCTTTCACGGTAAGATAGGTCATAATATGAATCGTTATGAATCTGTTTATAAACCGGAGAAATATTACGCAGTAAATTTTTAAAGTTACGGTTCATGCCGTATAAAATTGCTAGATTATAATAAGTGTTTAAAATCACATTTTTATCGGCTTTTCCAGTCTTTGCAAGCGAGATTGCTGTAATTCCAGTGACTGCATTTTGTATAGCTTTGGCATACAAAGGATCGTTCATCGGACAGACTTCATCTTCGCCACGATCACTTTTCAAACAAGGCACGAGCGCGGATTGAACGACAAAGTCCTCAGCGGGGTCTTTGTCTGATTCGAGCTTGATTTGATCGACCACGGCATTCACGAGGTCGAACGAAGACAGTGCCAGCAAAGCTTTTTGAGCTTTTAAAG
>JAZODZ010000029.1:0-25160 GCA_045597285.1 Myxococcota bacterium | reverse complement strand
TCCCCCAAAATACATACAATGAAGAGGGGGCAAGAGAGTGAGGCCTGAAGACGCGGGCGACTCGCCCGCGACAAAGATTTCCTTAAATGTCATCCGGCGATGGCGGAACATCGTAATACTCGATTTTCATGTCCTCTTCGTTCAGGATAACACTGATGTGTTCCAAAATCGTGGGCGGTTTATAATTCGATACAAACTCGTATGGATATTCTACTTGCGTCTTGATGTTATGTGCTTCTTCATAGGCGCGATTATTTGATGTAGGGAATAGCCATGTTTTGATGTGTTCGACCACGCACTGCTCTACTTCCTTATTGTTCAGCGTTGATTCTTTGATGAGAGCCTTTTCGACGTGTCCATTCGGACGTACGATAAATACAGTCACAACATTGCCATGAAGCGATTTATCTTTCTGTAACTCGGTTTCATAGCAATGCCGGATTTCATTCTCGTGCAACCGGATGATTTTTCGATAAATCCGTTTATCAACACTCCCCGAAATGGTTAAAGCCGATGCATCTGGCATAGAAAAGCCGAATGCAATGCCGAACGAAAACAAACAGAGGATTGATTTCAATATATTATGTCTCATCGTTTCCTCCATTATTTAATAATATCTCCATGACTTCGTCTGGCGACGTTGGAGCCTCGTAATACTCCATGAGCATGTCGTCTTCGTTCATGATGAGCTTGACGTGTTCGAGAATCGTAGGCTGCTTATAATTTGAAACGAAAGTATATGGATATTCGACTATCGTCTTGACTTTATCGCCGTAAGTATTGACGCCATAGAATTCCCAGTTATTAATTTTGTCAACAATGCATTGTTCGACATCAGGGTTATTCAGCGTCGATTCCTCTATCCAGGCTTTTTCGACGGCACCATTATCAAGGATTGTGAACTTCGTCTTGACCATTCCTTGAAGCGTCTTGTCTTTTTGCAAAGCCATTTCATAGCAGTACCGGATTTCATTCTCGTGCAGACGAACTACTTTCTGAACCATGCGTTTGTCCAAATATCCTATAAAGTAGATGTAACATGCCGATGCCTTGGGCAACGCAATGCCGAATGCAATGCAGAACGACAACAAACAGGCAATTGATTTGATGATATAATTCTTCATATTATTACCTCCTCGTCATGCAATATAAAACCAACACCATCCCCCGGCATTGATTATAATACCATATCGATCCGGCATAATAAAGGGCATTGTATCCCGCGGCACGCGCGGCGTATCGGCCGATAGCCGCGCCCATGGTAGGCACGTGTCGTGACACGTGCCATCGCGAGCCGTATGCGCCATAGGCGCATAGGCGAGTAATAGCGAGCCGTAGAGACGCGCGGTCCGCACGTCTCCAGGCGAGCGCAACGGCGTATCGGCCTTGGCCGATAGCCGTGCCTCAATAAAAATCGTCCCAAATCAGTTAATCGGCCCGGCTTCTTCCGGAAGAACGGGCGGAACGACAAAGTAAGCAATGCCAGAGTTCAGAACGGAACCATCGCCCATGACCTTGACCTTGGCCTTAAACAACTGCGGTTCAGTCGTCGGTTTAAAGAGTGTCTGCTTCTTGACAGGAATGACGTTATAACAAACGCTCGTGCCCGGCGCGAGCTTGCTGATGCCTTCAAACGGAGCCGCCTTGTCGCCAGTCACCTTGTTGCAGACAAGCCCCTGAACACTTGCATCCGTGACATTGATCTCAAGCCGCTCAATGAGTTTAGAGACATTGGGCACATCGATATCTTCGACGCCGGAGGTGATTTTAAGGCTCATGTTCTTGGCGAGCTTGCGGACGAGACTAACCGTATTCTGCTCGATGTTCGTGCCACTAATCTTTTCGAGGAAAAGACCTTTAAGCTCGGTCGATGTAATTTTCTGGCAATCTGCCGCACAATTTGCGCCGCTCGCGCAGGAACCCGCTTCACAGGCTATCTGCTTAAGGCCACTGTCACGTGCCCCGGTGCTGCCCCAAAGGCCAATAAAGCGAATATTCTTCTCCTTGAGTGCCTTGCCCGCTATCTGCGCATTCTTGACGGTGTAATCACCTGTATCAACATTTGCCTCATCCCCGGCCTGAACGAGGATTTTAATCGCATTGGGACGAAAACCGACACACCCCACGCGATCGCTGCCGGAATAACACGCCATATTCGGGCAATTCTTATAATCGCCGGATATGCTGGTATCGCAAAACTTCATGCCGCCAGCAACCATCGCTGCCGGCTGAATGCCATTTTCAGCGCCGCCCAAATTCTGACGAACGATTGCCTTCGAGACTTTATCGACATCGCTTTGAATCGAAATCCTGTTCTCGAATCGGTTGATATTTCCCCAACCGCCGTATCCCGTCCACATATCGACAAAACATCCGTCGCCATCGGAACCGATGGACGGATCGACGATGCAGCGATTCTGAATACTGCATATTGAATTACCACCGTTGAGGCCTGCGCAATCCTTGTTTTCACTACAGCCCTTGCCGAGATCCTGGCACTTCATAGTTTTGAGCATTGAAGGAATCTTGGTCGCCAGGGTTTCAATTTCCTCACCCATCGAACCGCTCTGGTCGATTGAGAAATAGATATCGACGCTCTGAACGGACGTCGCAAAGCTGAGGGATTGTTTTTCAGGCGTCGTGTTACCGTCATAGGGCACGATGAAAACGAAGTTGCCGTGCGACTGCGGCGTATCCGAACCATTGGCGGGATCCGTGCCGACAGCAAGCTCGACAAAGTCTTCGACGCCATCGCCATCGGAGTCCTTGTTATTGATATCCGACCCTTTGGAAAGCTCGTAAATGTCCGAAAGATTGTCGCCGTCGTTGTCCGAATCGAGGTAATCGGGGATCCCATCGCCATCGGTATCGATGCAATTCGTATAAAGCCCGTTTTCATCGAGCGTCCCGCCGCATTCCTGACCGTCAGGAATACCATTGCCGTCGGAGTCTTTGACATAGCGAGCATAAAACCCGGATTTCAGAAGCACATATTCCAGGATATCGGGAATCGTGTCGCCATCGCTATCCACGTCGTTATAATCGGGCACGCCATCAGCATCGCAATCGATGGGCGCATCCGGCGTTCCTTGTGTATCGGCCACGTTATCGCCGTTACAATCGCCCGAAAACTGCCCTTCGCTCAGATTCTTGGAACTAATGGAGACCACACCTTCAATTTCGTCGATATCACTAATGCCATCTTTGTCGTTGTCTTCATCGATATAATCCGGAAAGCCGTCGCCATCGGTATCGATCGGATGAGCTGGATCGGGGCCGGCTTCGACTGAATCGGGAATTCCGTTGCCATCGCTATCCAGGGACAGGAAATCATACACCTCGTCGAAATCGGTATCGGCAGGTTCCGCACCGGAACACGCATCCGTGAGCGCCTCAATGGCATCGGGAATCGTGTCGCCATCGCTGTCGTCATCGAGGTAATTCGGAATCGTGTCGCCGTCCGTATCGTCCGTGCCTTCATAATAATCCGCAATCGTATCGCCATCCGCATCCGGAGCTTCGCAATCCGGATAATCGGCAGGATCATTCCCTGTCGGAGGTTTGGGATCGTCTTTCGGGTCATCCTTCGGATCGTCTTTGGGATCGTCCTTCGGATCATCCTTGGGATCGTCTTTCGGATCGACTTTGGGATCATCTTTAGGATCGTCTTTCGGATCCACAACGGGATCTTTAGGATTGTCCTTCGGATCATCGACATTCTTTTCTTCGTTCTCCGCCCCAGGAATCACGTTCCCGTCGTCACAGCCCATCATCCATCCAGTTGCCAATGCAAGGCACCAAATCAAGGCATACTTTCTCATATTTCCTCCTCGTTACTGTGAACACACTTCACCTTATGCAACAATAGCTTAAATGACGCGATCAATCAAATCCGGATTTCTGTAACTATTCAGACACTAACAGGTTTTCTGAATGATGTGGTCTTATCGGATCTGAGGTTACGCTGAACTGAATAGATGATGAAAAAAAATCGCGATATTGATATATATCATGGGTTTTCATTATGCCCCAAAGCGAGACAGGAGCTATCATGATCGAATATTTCCGCTGTTCCTCACACGTATCCCTCGAAACGACAGAAACCGGCGTTCAGATCGTCAAATGCGACGACAAGCCGGTCACCCTCTCCCCCATTCGCACGCGTATCGTCGATATCCTGCTTCGGATGCCCGATGCCTCGCTGGACGAAATCCTGACGGGTATTGCAACCATGACACAGAAAGCCGTCTCACCGGCATCGATTGCCAGCGACCTGGAAGAACTTGGGCGTCAGCAAATCGTTGAAATGATTCGTTCTGAGCCACGCATCAATATGCCCTACCCCATCGATCACAGATGCGAAATGTGCGGCTGTTCGTGCCTTGCGCAGCTCGTCGGGCCGCTGAACGATGCGGAATTGAACAACATCATGGACGCGCATCGCGATCTCAACGATGTGCCGAAAGATGTCAATCCCATCATGAAAGGCCTCAAACCCGACGGCACATGCCTCCACTTCGTGAACTTTCCCGGCAAACGATGCTTTTTCCTGGACGACAACAATCTCTGCCGGATCCACGGGAAATTCGGTGCCATGAAAAAGCCGGCCGCATGTCGACGTTTCCCCCTAATCGCGATTCAGACGGAATCCGAAATCCGCATCGGCATTAAACCTTATTGCTATGCAAATATGCGCGTGTGCAATCTGGAACCGTGCAGTGGCGACGAACTGACGCGGTATCGGGCCGATTCTGAGATGAAAGCTGTTCTCGATGACCTGATCGAAAGCGCCTCTTTCCGCCCCGTCGTCCGCGTCCCGGATCCTGAAGAAATCCTCCAGGGACGAATTCAGGAAAGCCAGATTCTTCGCCTGCTCCAAACCCCGATTTCGTATGCATCACTCGTCGCATCGATTGCACGTGGAGCCCGCATCGAAATGGCTTCTTTACCCAAACCGTTTATTCAGGATGTCCAAAAAGCCTTGAAAAACCTGGCTCCGCATCTTCGTGGCGAAGCCGAAAAACTCGGCACGACGAGCCATGCCAATCACGTTCGTGCGCTTTGCGACGTGCTGGAAAAACCACTGAAAGACTTTTCGCAACTCGAACCCGACAAACCCTTTGGCAAATACGTCCGCTATGCCCTTTATGAAGCCGTGTTTCTGCGCGAAACATCGCGCTTTCCTGCGGTTTCGCTCGGCACGTTTGCACTTTGCCTCGGTGCCCTGGCCGCAGCACAGGACATCGAAAACGCTTCCGACCATCTGACGGCATGGATGCGCATATTTGCGCAAACACAAGCATTTTCAATGCTTTTCCCGTCACATCAGGCCATGGCCGCGATCATGCGGCATCTGTAGCCCCCGACCTCACCCGCCGCTATCGCGGCACCCTCTCCCAATGGGAGAGGGAGGTGGGTTCGCTAACGCTCACCCATGCTATTCCTCGGATTTGGGTGCATCCTTAGTTTTAGGCGCATCCTCGGATTTTGCCGTTTCCAAATCTTTGGGTTCTTTCCAGAACCGATCGTAAGCCGGAACGCGCTTCATGATGAATGTCACGAGCCAGTCGGGCAATCCCATGATCATGGCTGTAAAAAAGTGATTGATCAGCCCGGGAATTGTCTGATTTTTGCGCTTGAGTGTAGCAGTGACGGCTTTTTTGGCGAGTTTCTCCGGCGTCATGAGACACCCGGAACGAACGCCGAGATTGCGGATTTTATCGGTGATGGGGAGCAATGGCGTGCTCACGCCGCCGGGACAGACGGCTGTAACCGAAACACCCCACGGCAACAGTTCAAACCTGAGTGCGCGTGACATACTGCGAACATAGGCTTTCGTCGCATTATAAGTCACAATGCCCGGCATCGGCATATAAGCACTCATCGAGGACATATTAAATATATATCCGAACCGACGATCCTTCATGCGCTGTCCAAACACGACAGACATGCGCGTCACGGCTTTGACATGAAGGTCGATCATAATTTCGGTACGGCGTGGATCGGCATCGAGCAACGGATCGAATATAAACATTCCGGCGATATTCGCGAGAAAATCGATTTCTATATTTTTTTCATCGCAAAAAGCGAGACATTTGTCTGCAGCGTCATTCTGCGCGAGGTTTTGTACAAAAGTATATAAATCAACTTTATATTTTTCGCGAACGAGATCGGCTGTTTCCAGAAGACCTTTTTCATTGATATCGACGATGACGATATTCATCCCACGCGATGCGCATTCCAATGAAACACAACGGCCAATCCCAGATGCCGCGCCGGTAATCAAAGCCCATTTAGGCATTCTGATACTCATTTATCTCCCCATTTGGCTTCTAAACGCTCGATCTCTTTTTTAATTTTCGGCGGCAATTCATCATCGCATTTGCAATGACATTTCATATCGAGTGTGTACATACGCCCGATACAATAATTGGAATGTTTGCAACCACTGCGCGTATTTTCGTCGCCGTCGCGGAGTTTATTGACAAAATCGGTATCGTGGACGAGCGCACGCGCCATCTGAACCGCACAGAAACCGGCATCAAGTATTTCATCGATCCCTTTGCGGCTGACGACGCCACCGACATAGATTAACGGCAATTTAAGTTCCGCGCGGAATCTCTTGGCGTCTTCGAGAAAATAATTCTCTTTGTACGGCACAGGCGGAACTATGATACTACCGGCGATTTTCAACCCGGCTTTAAGCCACCAGAACTCCTTCATATCCATGTAATGCCCGAAAGTCGTCAAAGGCATATTGCCGCGCATGACTTCCATCGGGGCCTTCGACACGAATCCCGCCGTCAGAACGAGCGCATCCACGCCGAGCTCTTCGAGTTTTTTGCACACCTGGAGGCATTCGTCTTCCTGCATTCCCGATTTGAACCCGTCGTGCATATTGACTTTGACGACAAATCCCATCTCGAGGCGAGTACAGGCTTCGCGAACCGCCGTCACCACGCGAATCATAAAACGCATACGGTTTTCGAGCGAACCGCCGTATTCGTCCTTGCGGTGATTCGTGTACGGCGACAGGAACTGCGAAATCAGATACCCGTGTCCGGAGTGAATTTCAACGCAATCGAACCCAGATTCTTTGGCGAGCTCGACGGCGTGGACGAAATCCTTCACGAACTGATCGATTTCTTCGACCGTGAGTTCGCGCATGAATGTCGGGCTGTAGAGATTAAAACCGCCCGATGCGCCGACAGGTTTCTGCCCGCAAGTCTTGCGATGCGTCATGTTGCCGCAGTGCCCGATCTGAATTGAGGCTTTCGCGCCCTCGGCATGGATGGCATCCGTCAGTTCCTTCAGTTTCGGCACGACTTCCTCGCGCATCCAGAGCTGCCCTTTAAACGACAGGCCGCTCTGATTAATCGAGGCATAAGCCACCGTCGTCATGCCAATGCCGCCCTTTGCGACGGCCGTATGATAATTGAAAAGTGCTTCAGACGGGCCGTTGTCGACGCACATATTTTCGAATGCCGCAGAACGAATCGTTCTGTTCCGGATTTCCACCGGGCCAATTTTAACAGGAGTGAAGAGTTGTGACATAGTTGATAGACCAAATTATTTGTTTGCAACGATGGGCTTCTGAAGTTCGAACCGCATGGAAATATCTGCGGCATGCACGGAATGCGTCAAAGCGCCGCACGACGCGCAATAAACGGGAATATCGCGAATGCGCTCTGCCTTTTCGACGGTCACATTGCCCGAAATTTCGATGAGCGCACGGTCGCCGATAATCTTGCAGGCTTCGCGCATCATATCGGGAGCCATGTTGTCGAGCATGATGATGTCGGCTTTGGCGTCGAGGGCTTCGCGCACGGCTTCGAGCGATTCGACTTCGACTTCAATGCGGAGCGTGTGCGGCGCAAAATTGCGGACTTTCTCGACCGCACGGGCAATCGACCCCGCCGCCGCAATATGGTTGTCCTTAATCATCGTCCCGCCGCTCAGGTTATAACGATGGCTGTGCCCGCCGCCGCATCGAACCGCATAATGCTGAAGCTCGCGAAGTCCCGGCAGTGCCTTGCGCGTATTGACGACTCTCGTGTTCGGAAGCAGATCGACAAGTGTCCGCGTCTGCGTCGCAATTCCGCTTAAATGCTGGAGAAAATTCAGCGCAGTGCGCTCGGCTTTGAGCAGTATCAGCGTCGATCCCGAGAACTCCGCTATCACCTCGCCCTTCATCACCCGCGCACCTTCGTCGAACATAAACTGAATCGTCACCGGCTGATAATTACCAAACGCACGCGATTCAATTTTTTCAATAATATAAGTGAATATATGCTGCCCGCAAAGAACAAGATCGGATTTGGCAATCAGTTTGCCACGCGAAACATCCCTGTCAGAAAAGATGGCATCGGTCGTAAAATCACCGCCGTTCAAGTCCTCTGTCAGCGCAAGATCAATCAGCTGCTCAGTTATGGGAGATATCGTCTGCATATTGCTCCTAAAATAAAAGCTCTGTTATTGTGGCCATAATTATAACAATATGCCTCCTCTCCATAGTCTGAAGAAGGGACAAATGCTATTAATGGCGCAAATCATAGAAGCCCGTTAGGGCTTCCATGTTTGCCCGGTTGGCGCGTAGCGCCTACCAGGGGATCAGAAAAATCATGACTAACAGATCCCCGTAGGGGATCAACGCAAAAAACGACCGTTACTTCTTATTGCGCACCATATTCTGAGCCGTTCGGATGAGTGCAGCCGGAACGCTCTTGCTCTTCGTCAGCATCTTCAGATCGTTCACTCTGAGCTGTTTGAGGAACCCCATCGAACTGGCGAGCGGGCATTTGGGATTGTTCACGAGCGAGACGACGATGGGATAATAGCGAATCCAGTCGCGACGCGTTGTGATATACTGAATAATCTCATCCGGCATGCTCTTCGACATTGCGATAGAACTCACCTCGCCAATCGAGATCTTCGGGCTCTTGATGACGTTCATGTAAACGACACGGCGGGTGTCGCGAATGAGAATGCTGCGGTCTTCGCGCGAACCGACGAGCGCGAGACGGATTCTTTGCGGTGCGTTCATCTTGTCGATGAGCTGTGTGCGCGAAAGGCGTTTCTTCTGTTCTGGCTCGTCCTGTTTTTCTTCTATTTCATCGATGGATTCGACGTTGTTCAGATTTTCCAGGCCTTCGGGTTTCTCAGCAATGGCTTGTGCGTTAGACTCTTTCAAAATCTGTTCAAATTCTTCTTCCGAAAGCCCTGGTTCGTCGTCCTTAATTTCTTCGGCGGCATCCTGAACATTCTTCAGGTTCGGAATCTCGACATTGTGTTCTTTGGCCAAGGCGAGGAGCTTATCCACCGTCGCCATACGCGTGTTCGGGTTGTAATAAATCTTTTCGATGATTTCCGGCGAACGAAGCAATCTGACGTGGTTGTTCGAAATGATTTCGATGATTTCTTTCGGCGCGGTTGCCGCAAGATCCATGACCGTGGCATCGTGTGTCTTGGGGTTGAGGACGATCTTTTCGAGTACTGCCGGGCAGTCCGAAGTCTTGGCCAACCAGTCGAGAATGCACTCGGGCAGGTCTTTCGTCGCCTGATCCGCCATGAGATCATTGTCGAACGTACAGACCGTCTCTTTGACTGCCGCCTTGACTTCATCTTCCTGGGCAAACGAAAGCTGATACCACACATAAATCAGCGCATCCGGCGGCACCGGAAGGGCACCCTTTGCAGCCATCATTTTTAACGGAAGCGGAGCCTCAGGATTGGATGGTTTCTGAGCCGGCACGGGAAGCTGTTCAATCGCAAATGGAAGATTTTTCAAAGATTCCAACATAAAAAACCTGCCTTTAAAGACTGCATGATGCAGCATGGTTGTGATACATTTTCGCGCCATCGACGCACAGGCTTCCTTTTAACGCCTTTAGCGCCAACACTCAATCAGATCCACCATCGATAAGGCAAAAATGGACGAAACAATCGCAGATATTCCCGCAACTTTCGACAAAAAGGGAATACTTACCTGGTCGAGCATATCGATTGGCGTAATTGCGCTCTATTTCGTGCCCTACGGCTTGTATATTTTGTATCCGTTCATATTGCTGAACACGTTTATCCACGAACTGGGACATGGGTACGCCGCAAAGCTGGCAGGCTGGAACATCGAAAGAATCGAATTGTGGCAGGACGGTTCCGGCGTTTCGCAAATTCAGCCGCTGCCCGGTGCGTCTCAAGCGGCGTATGCGTTTGTCGCGCTTGGCGGAATCGTGTTGCCGGTTGTTGTCGCCGCCATTTGCCTGGTACTCGGGCGAAACAGCAAAGCTTCGCGCATCGGCCTGTACGTTTTCGCGGCTATCAGCGTGATTTCAATCGCCTTCTTTATTCGCGATGTTTTCAGCCTCGACATGGTAACGCTATACTGCGTAGCCGCATTCATCCTGGCCAGATTTTCCAAACCCACGAGCAGCGTGCCGCGATACGCCATGCTCATACTCGCCATCGCCCTGCTCACATCCGTCATCTCGCAAAGCGAATACCTCTTTAGCGCATCTGCCCTCACTGCGGCCGGCGAAAAGCCCAGCGACATCGAGCAAGCTGCCAATAATCTGTCCCTGCCGATATGGGCTTGCGGCAGCTTCATCATCATGCTCGCCGTGGCAGTCCTGTTTGGCGGCATCGTCGCCTTCTTTTATCACAAACCGCAATCCACGGATATTGAGTCTTAATGCGTGGGTGCGGCTATCTCCTATCGTCGATACGCCGCACTTGCGCCCGGCTATCGCAAGCGATACGCCGGGCGAATCGTTTTTTGGGAGACATACGAGATAATTACCCCAAATACGTTATGACCATGGACGGCTTAATCCCAAAACGCCACGGCATCATCCATGTCAATGCCGTGGATTTTATGCGAAATAAAATGCAATTCTAATCCGAAAACCGCAAAACAATTCCGTATTTGCGCAACGGTGCGCGTAAGTGACCCCAGCAATGTGAGGTATAAATTCCCCATTGCGACATTCAGATATCCGCCATACCCATCCGAAATAAGGATGCCGTTGAAATCTTTCAGAAAGCGGTTGGCCCGTTCACCCGATCTTGAATTTTCATAGCTGAAACACCGTAAGCGCGTAATAAAGGCACGTCTTTTATAAGTCTCTAAATTATTGCACAATCCTTTGTCAACCATGTCAACATTGACATAGTTTTTCATAGTACCTGTTTTTTTGGAGGAAAGTGCAATGAGAGTCAGCAAAGCGAAAAAACTGGCCAGTCTGTCGAAATGGCAGCAACTTGTGAATCAGCAGAAAGCAAGTGGGCTGTCGATACGGTGTTGGTGTGAGCGAAATGCAATATCAGAACAGCAGTTTTATTATCGGCTACGCAAAGTACGCGAGGCTGTGCTTGACACTATTGAGTCTTGCTCAGACGTTCAGCTGGTTCGTCTTCCAGAAATAGAGCATCCCACAGACACAGTGCCTCAACAAACACAAAGCTTAATAATCGTCCGACATGGAACAACGCTGATAGAGTTTTCATCTGACAGCGATATGCAACAGATTGCGTCGTTTGTGAGGGCACTTGAGTCATGATTGATTTCAGTAAAGTTCGCAATTACTATATTGCTTGTGGCTATACAGACATGCGCAAACAGATTGATGGTTTGGTTGCAATTGTTCAGCTACAGTTTGGTCATGAATTGGATGAAGAATCCATATTCCTATTCTGTGGTCATCGTGCTGACCGTGTAAAAGCACTCTATTGGGATGGTACCGGATATATTCTGCTTTATAAGCGTCTTCTCGAAAAGCGTTTTCAGTGGCCGCGGAATGTGCATGAACTAAAGCGGTTAAACCAACAGGAGTTCCGTTGGCTTATGGAAGGTTTGGAGATTAACCAGAAAAAAGCCTTCGTGCGGAGCAAACCAGGGATCGCATGTTAAAAAATATAAATATATCTTTAATTTTTGTTTAGAATCGTCTATACAGTATCCCAAGGAGGGAGAATGCTGGATGGACGTCAACTTATTGCCAGAAAATATAAAAGCGGCCTTTGATGAGCAGCGGGCTATGTTTCAGGAGATGCTTAATTCTTTTCGGGAAACCAATGCAGCCCTCAAAGAATCCCTCAGGCAAAAAGATATCCTGATTGCAGCTTTGCAGGAGCTGATTGCATGCCTTAATAAAGTGATTTTTGGCTCAAGAAGCGAGAAAACAATCTATGTCGATCCGGGCCAGAAATCACTTTTTGGATTGGGTGAGGATAATACAAATGCATTGGTTGCATCCGACGAACAGGCTATTGAAAAGAATACAGTTCATGTACCAGCACACGAACGGACCCCCAAGCGTTCTCTCAAGGAAATCTATGATAAACTTCCACATAAGGAAGAAATCATAGATTTACCTGAATCCGAAAGATTTGATACAGATGGACGGCCACTTGTGCGGGTTGGGAAAGTGTTGTCGCGAAGAGAGGTTCGTTCCATACCGGCACAACATTGGTGTGTTGACATTTATACAGTTCAATATAAGGTAGTCAATCCCCAATCCGAAGTATGTCGTTTTGTAAGTCCAGACGTTCCAGCACCGCTGATTGAGCACAGCTTTGCGTCGGCTTCCACAGTATCACTGATTATCAGCAACAAGTATTTTGCAGGGCTTCCTTTATACAGACAGGAACAGATATTTAAACAACAGGGTTTTCCACTTTCTCGAAATGTCATGGCAAACTGGATGATAACGGTTTCCGAGTTATACCTTGAGAGAATTTATCTGCGTCTTTGTAAGCTGATAGTCGAACAGCCGGTTATTCATGCGGATGAAACACCGATTCAGGTTTTGAAAGAGCCTGGAAGAAGGGCTCAGCAAAAATCCTATATGTGGGTTTATGCAACATCAAAACGAGCGAAGATACAGATCCGGTGTTTCTCTTACGAAAATTCAAGATCGGGTGAACGGGCCAACCGCTTTCTGAAAGATTTCAACGGCATCCTTATTTCGGATGGATATGGCGGATACCTCAAAGTTGATGTAATCAGAGCTGGCTGTTGGGCACACATGCGCCGAAAGTGGACTGAGGCGATACCTAAGGGTGTACCCTCGGAAAACTCAACTGCGGCCATTGGGCTAAAGTATTGCACACAGCTGTTTGAATTTGAACGCAGCATCGAGAACCTTTCGAATGAGGAAAGAGCCATCGAAAGACAAAAGAAACACATTGATGAGAATAAGTCGGATAGTGAGAATGAGAATAAGCCGGATAGTACTAAAGAACTGCCCAGTGCCAAAGAAATATTACAGGAATACTGGAAATGGATTGGCTCTCTTGGTGACACAACCGGCAAATTGAAAACAGCTGTTAAATACGCACTGAATCAGAAGCAATATCTTGAGACATTTCTGGAACACGGCGACATTGAGATAAGTAACAATCAAGTGGAGAATGCAATCCGCCCGTTCGTGGTTGGACGTAAAGGATGGCTGTTTTCAGATACACCGCAAGGTGCCAGAGCAAGTGCAGTTATTTACTCGCTCATTGAAACAGCCAAAGCAAACAACATTAAACCAGCAGAATGGTTAGAGCATATACTATTGGTATCATCCGATCGGTTCGCTCATATTCCAAATTATGAAGTTGATGATCTTTTGCCATGGTCTGATGAAATGCAGTCCAGATTTAGACTGTAATAAAAGGTGGCATTTGCCACCTTTTTTTGTCAAGACCGTGCCTTTATTACGCGCTTACGAAACACCGGATTTGTATATCAGCACGCTTTGATGTAGCGTAAACCCACATATAGGATTTCTACCGAGCCCTTCTTACTGGCTCATTCAAAACCTGAATCGGAGTTTCGTCCGCATGGATAACTGGCTGCTGAACAATGAGCTTGCACAGCCGAAAATACAGCTTCTCCAAATATAGCTCAGAAATGGAAGTCCAGTGTGATAATCGTAATTGCCGTTTGACCTTGGTAAATGACATGTGTGTTACCCCACTGTAAAAACTGTAAAAACTCGAAAAACTGTAACCCCCTTTAAAGGTTTCACACTGAATCGGGATAGCAAAGGTAAAACAATCTTTACAGCCGTGGTATTATTAGGCGCTTACAATGGAAGTCCAGTGTGATAATCGTAATTGCCGTTTGACCTTGGTAAATGACATGTGTGTTACCCCACTGTAAAAACTGTAAAAACTGTAAAAACTCGAAAAACTGTAAAAGCCTATAAAGGTTTCACACTGAATCGGGATAGCACAAGTAAAATAATCTTCACAGCCGTGGTATTATTAGGCGCTTACCATTGCCTGGGGACGCGGGCGTTTCGCCCGCGAAATCTCTGATCTCGAAAATTGCCGGAATCACAGAAATGAGTCAAATATAAACATATTCATACTTTATTTAAAGAACTTATATTATTCCTTCACACAATCAGTGTGAGTACTATTACATTTATAATTGGGAGGACAATAAGATACTGTTACAGTACAATTAGGAACGCCCCCAATTTTCGTATTAAGTAATATCGAATGACCATACTTAGTTTCACCTAAATTATCCAAATTATACACATCATCAAAGCAAACAGTATCACCTGATTTAGTAATTATTCCACCTTTCATTACAATTGTAAAATTACTTACTTCTTTACAATCATCATTACATTGGACAACTTTATTTAAAAATGTAGACATACTGCTAGTAATGTTAGTATCAACATCAAATCGTTCATCATAATAACACGAAAAAACATGAATACTATCTACACTTTTTCCATCTTCTATATAAGTACTATTATGAAAATATAATACCGGTCTATTTTCATTTTCAAACACCGACGTCCAATTAGCGCCACTACACTGTTGAACTATAGAATTTGGTGCGGTGGCCCCAGGATCCGTGCTTGTATAACACCTATAATTATTTTCCATTTTAATACTACATATTAAATCCATGTTAAATTCACATTCATCGACATTTCCATTATATTGTTTTTCACCACTTTCTTCAACTAATATTGACTTATTTTCCACATCTAAATTAAAACTATAACACCCTTCAATGTAATTTTCACTATTGAATGTCCAGTTGATATTTCTATCATTTAAATATTCAAACAAATTACCACACATCAAATCCTTCGGATAATCAACACCCGTTGGATCTTTAACATTAATAGATGCCTCATATTCACTAACACAAACTTTGCATTGATCTAAGTTTTCTGATGGAAATATTTCTGGTTCTAGTATAGTAATTTTTCCTAAGCTATCGGCACATTTATTCGCATTCACAGCCGCACACAATTCAATTTTTACATTATCATTTTTTTCATTATCGTCTTTTTGGTATTGCACACGTTCACCATCTTTTTTACACTCATCATTAGGACATTGAATAGTATTATGCTGATTCCAGTTATTATTATCACATCTAAATATTTTACCACTTTTACACATATAATCATTTTCTAAGCAGTCCACGCAATCACCTGTTCCTGGATTGCACACTTGCTCATCCACACAGTTTTGACATTTACAAGAGCCATCCACTTCGTATCCATTAGAACATTTATTGTCAATACATTTTCCATCTGCTCCGCATGTATTTGGGCATGTATCTGGGCATTTACAAGAGCCATCTTCATTGCATCCATTAGAACACTTATTATTACAATTATCTATACATCTTCCAGTTGCATCGCAAGAATCTGGGCATTTACTTGGACAATTACAAGATTTATCATCTTTACAGCCCTCTGAACATTCTCCTAACTCTTCCCATTTTCCTAAGGTATTACATTTTAAGACTTTGTCAGATGCACATTTAATTGAACCTACCTCACATCCACACGTTCTAGCATCTACACTGCAACCATCTTCACACTGCGAAATTATTTCCCAACGTTTATTTTGGCATATTTGCTGAAAAACTCCTTCCTTCGTGGCATGTACGCCGCATCTTGAACTACCTTTTGTAAAGTCACATGCTTCGTCATCATTTATTGTTTCTAGACTGCACCGACCATTCTGACAACTTTCTTTACATTCATAAATGAACGACCTTCCACATTTTACTTTATTATCTATACATTCACATCGTAAATCTTCTGGTTCTTTTATTGGTTCTTCAGTAGAACTTGGTGCGTTGGTGTTAACATCATTTTTACTAACTATACAATCAGAGGTCGTACATAAGTTTAGATCCACAAAGTCTGTACATTCATTATTCCTTATGATTTCATCTTTCCATTCACCATATACACAAATTTTAAAATTACCATTTTCGCATTTTGCATCCCCTTCATTACATTTTTTGCATGCATAATTGGCCGCATCGCAAACCCATGATTGATAACAATCTATTTCGGAACCTGGCTTGCATATCTTACTTCCATCTTCCTTTTCCAAACAACACTCGCAAATAGAACCGCCTATCATACTATCCGCATGAAAGATTCCATCTGAACGGTTGCATGCGGCCTTCTCATATTTTAACCTTCCCTCAAACGTCTGTTTTTCCGACGAACATCCGACCGCGACCATCGCCATGAATAACGACATGCATATTAAATTCTTTTTATATTGTTTTAACATCTTCAAACTCCTCATTAGAATTTAATCGACAAATCTGCACCGACGGGCGAGAAATGGAATGAAACCGGCTGTTCTTCGCCTTCGGTATGGGTATAATAATACCCCATAATACCTGTGACGATAGTCCCTACTATGACCGACGCAACACCTGCACCTAGCAACGTCCAGCCGACGCCGTACATGCTTTTGACTTGATAGTCATTATCATTTCCTGATGAATCTTCAAGAAATTCAATGGGGTCTTTATTATTGATGACCATATAAGTACCGGCGGCTGTGAGTGCGATACCAATCCCCGCCACGGCAACGCCTGTCCACATGCCGGCACCGTAGCGATTCTTGACTTGCATGATATCGGCTTGAAGCCCCACACGCGACTCCATTTCTTTTTCGTGCATTTGCTGAGCTTGCGCCTTGAGTTCCTCGTTTTCCTTTTTCAGCGCAGCGATGGCTTCAGGGCGAGCTTCGGGGAATTCTGCTTCGTACCGGTCGAACCACATCTTTTCGAGTGTCTTGCCCTTGACGGCAAACTCTTCGGTGAACAGCGTGGCTTTTTGATAATAAAACAATGCTTTGCTGTCGTTACCCAATTCTTTATAAATATGCCCCATTGCATAATTCAATGTCGGGGAACGATCACAGATGTTACTCATGCCTTCTGCAGTCTTGAGGGCTTCTTTCCATTGCTGCTGATTCATTTGCTCAGTCAGCTCTTTTATCCCCGTTGTCCATGCCTCTATCTTAGCCAGCTTCTGGCAATCATCGGCGAATGCTGCTGAACAGAGCGTTAAACTACATACCCCCGCACACACCGTATACAGACATTTGCGTAACATCCGATTCATTATATATCCTCGCGGAACCCCGATGGGGTTCTATTTTTTGATAAAATCCTTGAACCCCCGGTGCGTTGTACCAACCGGGGGTATTGCTATGGAAGCCCTACGGGCTTCAATTTCCCTCTCCCATTGGGAGAGTGTGCCGCGTAGCGGCGGGTGAGGTCAAATCTCTGCCTACTGCCTATTTATTCATTTTCGCCACGAGAGCCCGGAACTCGGCGCGTTCTGAATCCGTCTTGAGCGATTTCATGCTGTCGAGAAGAGCCAGAACATCCTTGACCGTGTAACCATTCTTGAACGGCGAATCGTTGGCAATCATGGCCGCCGCTGCGACCGATGCCGCCATCTTCATGTTCTCAGACATTTCGGTCTTAATCTGTGCGGGCCCCACGGGATAACTCAGGAGTTTGCTCGTATTCCCATCGGGTTCTTTATACCGGACATTGACCGTGAGCCATTCGTCGCTCGGGACGGTTTCCTGTTTCTGATATTTCGTCTTGACCTCGGGCACCGCGACATCCGAACCTTCCTCGACGAGTTCGTACAGCATCGTGACCTGATGTCCGGCACCAACCTCGCCACCGTCTTTTGTATCATCGGCGAAATCTTCTGCGGCAAGTTTGCGGGTTTCATAGCCGATCAAACGATAACCCTTGATTTTGGCCGGATTAAACTCGACCTGGAACTTGACGTCTTTGGCGGCGACGAACAGCGTCTGCGAACGTTCGTCGACGAGAACCCGGCGCGCTTCGAGGATCGAGTCGATGTAGTGATAACTGCCGTTGCCGTAGTCGGCGAGCGCTTCCATGCGGTTGTCTTTGACATTGCCCATGCCGAAACCGAGAACCGTGAGGAAAATGCCCGTATCGCGTTTCTTTTCGATGAACGCCTTGAGTTCGGACGTGCTCGAAATGCCGACGTTCAGGTCGCCGTCCGTACCGAGAATGACGCGGTTATTGCCGCCCTTGATGAAGTTCTTTTCGGCGACTTCATACGCCATTTGAATGCCGCGGCCGCCTGCCGTAAAGCCGCCTGCCGTCAGGCTGTTCAACGCGTCCGAAATCTCGGAACGGCAGAACTTGGCCGATGCGCCATCGAGGACGAGACGCTGGTCGCTCGCATAAGTCACGATCGAAATGCGATCGCGTAAAAACATATCGGGCAACATGTTCAACAGGGCGTTTTTGAGGAGCGGGAGACGATCCTCGCTATACATCGAGCCCGAAACATCGAGCAGGAAGACGATGTTGGAAGGCGCCATTTCGGCATCCGTCAGTTTGTGCGTCTGGAAACCGATCTGCAACAATTTCGTCTTCGGATTCCACGGACACTGGCTTATCTCTGTCACCACGCCAAACGGCTCGCCAGCTTTCGGCTCCGGATAGTCGTATTTGAAGTAGTTGATCATTTCCTCGCTACGCAACGAAATGCCGCTTATCGAACGGCCTTCGTTTACCTTGCGGCGGAAAATGCTATAGGATGCCGTATCGACATCGGCACCGAACGTCGACAGCGGAGTGGCATGAACGTTGACAAAGCGGTTCGGATCGTAATTCGAGAACTCTTCGGTATTGAATTGCTGAGGAGCTGCCATATCGACGAGCATGGCTCCCCCCGCTGCAGAGGCTGCTTGTTTCGCGGCCGGTTTAGTCCTGGATGGAGCGGGGCTGGCTTTGCCATTGGACTTTTTCGCGGATTCCTTGTAAGCACCACCACCCAAACCTCCCTTCATCGCTTTATATTCATCATAATCTGGCCGCGGCGGTGGCAGGACGGGTTTAGGGCACTGATAACCTTCGGGCAGTTCATCCACCCAGGTCGTTTTGGGTGCCGGTGCGGCATCAGCCACAACGGGTTCCGCCGGTGCGGGTTCTGCAGGAACTGCATCGGCCGGCGCGGGGGCGGGAGCTGCTTCCGGCGCTTTTGCCGGTTCCGCTGTATCTGGAGCAACAGCCGGAGCCGCCGGCGTTTCCTGCGCAACGTCGTTCGTTCCAGCCTGAGGCTGAGTCTCTTTGTCACAGCCGATCAATGACAAGCACACGGCCAAAACCAGAAAGACAATGTATCGCGATTTCATAAGACATCTCCTACCGCTTCGCGGTTCTACCAACGGGGGAATAGGGTTCGCCCCCCCCCTCTAGTTAATATGTCGCTCGTTACAAAAGATTGTCATCACTGTGTTGCATAGAACAGTTCTATTACGCCAGTATGCAATCATATACGATGGCGGATGATAATGCACGGTAAAAAAGCGCCCGGCGTATCGCAGATAGCCGGGCGGCTGTGGCGTATCGCCGTAAGGCGATAGCCACAGCTTCTCTCAAAAAAACATCCAAAAGGAGAGGCACTTAACCGAGTTTTTGACGCGCGATCGTCAATTTTTCGAGCTCAGAGCGGCCGGATTCGACGCGGTTCTTTTCGGTCTCAACGACTTCGGGCTTGGCGCGTGCCACGAAATTCGGATTCGACAGCTTGCGTTCGCTGGCTTCGAGATCCTTGCGCACCTTCGCGATGGCCTTGTCGAGACGGTCGCGTTCGGCGTTGAGATCGATGAGATCCGCGAACGGAATGACGATTTCGATGCCATCCGCGACGCCAAGCGCGCACGGTTCGGGCTTCGCCGTCGAGGCATTGCCAATGACGATGTTTTCGACTTTGCCGAGCGTGCAAATCGACGCCCGCATCGAGTCGACGATTTCGCGTTTTGCGGCGTCATCACTTAGCGCGAGCAGCTGCGGGATGGCCTTGCTCGGTGCGATATTGGCCTCGCCACGGATGTTTCGGATGGCCGAAACGATGGCGATCAGCGTCTGCGTGCGGGCAGCCTCGTTTTCGTTCAGGAAGGCTTCGTTCGCGGTCGGCCACGGCGCAATCATGATCGATTCGGGCGCGTTCGCGGTCTTTGGCAGGTTCTGCCAGATTTCTTCGGTAATGAACGGCGCGAACGGGTGGAGCAGGCGCAGGATCGTTTCGAGCACATGGACGAGGACGAGGCGCGTCGTGCGGGCCTGTTTGGCATCGGCATCTTTCGCGTAAAGGACGACTTTGCTCAGCTCGATGTACCAGTCGCAGCACTCGTTCCACAAGAAATCGTAAATGCACTGCGCGGCTTCGTTGAAGTTGTAGGCCTCGATTTGCGCGGTCACTTCCTTGACGACGCGGTTCAGGCGGTCGAGAATCCAGGCGTCGGCCATCGACAAATCGGCCTTGTCGAACGGTTCCTTGCAGCCGTCCGCCGTGATATTCGAGGCGATGTCGGCTTCTTTTTCGACGTTCATGAGCACGAATCGGCTGGCCTGCCAGACTTTGTTGAGGAAGGCGCGATAACCTTCGATGCGCTTGATGTCGAGGCGCACGTCGCGGCCCTGCGCGGCGAGCATCGTCAGGGAGAATCGGAGCGCGTCGGCCCCCTGCGGATCAATGCCGTTGGGGTAATCGTCAAAGAGCTGGCGCGACGCCTTCTTTTCGTCCTCTGGCACCGAATCGGGATGGCAGCCGTAGATGAGAAGCAGCGGATCGATGACGTTGCCCTTGGTTTTGGACATCTTGACGCCCTGCTTGTCGCGGACGAGCGCGTGGAAATAGATGTCCTTGAACGGCGTCACACCCATAAAATGAATGCCGAACATCATCATGCGGGCGACCCAGAAAAAGATGATGTCCGCCGCCGTTTCCATGACCTGCGTCGGATAGAATTTCTTGAGCGTGTCGGTGTTTTCGGGCCAGCCCATCGTCGAAAACGGCCACAGTCCCGAACTGAACCACGTGTCGAGGACGTCGGGTTCCTGTATGAATTTCGTGCCGCCGCAGACGGGGCACTTTTCGGGGCACGATTTGGCCACGATCGGCTTGGCCTGAGCATCGATGCGGAGATCCGGGTCTTTCTGGCCTTCGTTGTGGATAAAATGGATGTGGCCTTTGCAGCAATTTTCGCAGTAATACGCGGGAATCTGATGTCCCCACCAGAGCTGGCGGCTGATGCACCAGTCGCGGATGTTGTGCATCCAGTTGAAGAAGGTTTTTTCCCAGAGTTTCGGCGTCATCGTGGTGTCGCCGTTTTCGACGGCCTTGATGGCGGGCTCGGCGAGGACTTTTGCGTTGACCCACCACTGCGGGAGGAGGAGGGGCTCGACGAGTGCGCCGGAACGCTGCGAACGCGACGGCATGTGGCGGTAATCCTCGACGCGGACGAGATTTCCGCTCGCCTCGAGGTCGGCGAGTGCGGCTTTGCGGCATTCTTCGCGAGTCATGCCGCGATATTTTTCGGGCACGTTGTCAGTCATGCGGGCGTCGATGCCGATGACCTGGATGCGCGGCAAATTGTTGCGTTTGCCGGTTTCGAAGTCGTTAAAGTCGTGCGCCGGCGTAATCTTGACGGCACCGGTGCCGAACGCCATGTCGGCGGCCAGCGGGTCGGCAATGATCGGAATTTCGCGGTCCGTCAGCGGCAGACGCACCTTCTTGCCGACCATATCCTTATAACGTTCGTCGTCGGGATGCACGGCGACGGCGGTATCGCCGAACAGCGTTTCGGGGCGCGTCGTGCCGATTTCGATCGATCCCGTGCCATCGACGAGATCATAGCGAAGGTGCCACAAATGCCCGTTTTCCTCTTCCTGATCGATTTCGAGGTCGGACAAAACCGTCTGCGCCACCGGATCCCAGTTCACGAGGCGCTCGTCGCGATAAATCAGCCCTTCTTCGTACAGCTTGACAAAAACTTCCTTCACGGCACGCGAAAGGCCTTCGTCCATCGTAAACCGTTCGCGTTCCCAGTCGCACGAAGCGCCGAGAATCTTGAGCTGTTCGATGATATTCGAGCCCTTTTCTTTTTTCCACGCCCAGACGCGTTTGAGGAACTCTTCACGGCCGATTTCGAGGCGTGTCTTGCCTTCTTTGGCGAGCTGGCGTTCGACCATGACCTGCGTGGCAATGCCGGCGTGATCGGTGCCGGGCAGCCACAGCGCCTCAAAGCCCTGCATACGTTTAAAGCGCGTCAGCAAATCCTGAATCGTCACGAACAGCGCGTGCCCCATGTGCAGCTTGCCTGTCACGTTGGGCGGCGGAATGACGATCGTAAAGGGCGGCTTGCTCGAATGCTCGTCGGCGTGGAAATAGCCTTTCTGGGTCCAGAACGGGTACCAGCGTTTCTCGACATCGGTCGGATTATAAGTCTTTTCTAGCATTGGGATGTCTGCTCCTCATTTGCAGTGATGCAGAAATTGTGATGGAGTGTGTTGCCGGGGCGAGAAAAGCCCCGAAAAAAGCGGCGTGTCTTTACCACTTTTACCCACAAGTGGCAACGACTTGGAACGGCGCGACACTGCGCATCAGAGCGTGGATATCTTTTGGGGATTCGCTGGCACGGCTATCGGCTACGCCGATACGCCGTGCGTTTCGGGCTATCGGCACGCAATTGTCGCCAGAAGGCGACCGCGTGCCGATACGCCCTCATGGCCGCTATGTGCCTGCGGCGCCTAGTGCTGACCAAATGCCGCGGCCGGAACGGCTTCCGGAATCGCACAACGCCCGTTAAAGCAAACCAGCCCGTCGCCGCATTCAGAATCAAACCGGCAGTCGATGCAGACATCCTGATAACAAATCGAATTGCCGGCACAATCCATACTATCAACGCACTCCACTTTCGCAACGCATTCGAGATCGGCATTGCAATAGTTCGTCCCGTCCTTGCGATCGATGCAATCCTGATCGAGAACGCAGTCTTTATACACAAGACACTTGCCATTCATGCAGGCATGATTGGCGAGCGGGCAGTCTTGACGGGATTCGCAAGTGATATCGGGTGCACACTGGCCATTCAGACAAAGGCCGTTGCCACAATCGATATCAAGGAGACATTCGGGCTCACGCAGCTCGACATTATGCGTTTTATATAAAAGGCAATGATTTTTATAATAACCAAAATTATCGGTATCACCCATGCACACTTCCGTCGAGATGATGCCGCTGCACTCGCCGGTCTCGCAGACGCTTTTGGCACAATCGTAATCGCGATGACAGGAAGCGCCTATCGAGCTGTCCAACATAGAAAACAAACCGCCGTCGTAATTGTCCGGCACCCCCTGCGTGGCCAGCCCAATAGCCGAAATGGCCGCCGCAGGCGCAAGAATCAAAACCGTGCCTGCCGCGAATCCGGCGACGTTGCCAACGGCCAATATCGTCTCCGTCGTGTCCATTTCCGAGGCACCATCAATGGCATAAAGTCCAGCAACCAAGCCAATTTCCGGAGCCACAATCGCAGCAGCACCGCCCACAATCAGAGCATTCTCGGTGAATTCGAGTGACGCTGTGTAGAGTCCTTTCTCCTTCACATTCTGAACATACCATTTGAATTCCTCGGCGACCATATTACATCCACACGCAGTGAGAGCAAATGCAATTGTAACGGCCAATATCACGATATAAGAAAGATATTTTTTCATAACAATTCTCAGCTTTGATTATGACAAATGATAACCCGCAAAAAAACTTATAAATATTGTGGACACAAACCCCAGTGTCCACAACGGAATCAGAACTTATAACCAACACTCACACCACCTGTAAAGGAAGAAAGTATTGGCTCGATCAGACCATCGCCGCAATGGGGTTCATCCGGATCGTGGACGATAAATCCAACAATGGCTTGAAAATACAGTCCGACATACCATTTGGAATCGAATACATGCTCATATCCAAGCCGGAACGGAAGGTACATATTGTTGACGGGGGATTCATCCACCCACCAGTACTGTCCTTCATACTGGACGTTTAATCCAAACCCCAGACCGGCACTCGCTGCAAATGCATCCCTATCGGTAAACGGAAAGACCATTTTCATGTTAACAGCTGCACCGATGACGATAGGAATGCCACTTGTTACGAAAATCGTGGGACCGATAAAAACTTTCTCGCCCCAGAAATAACCGGCTTCGAGCTGGAAAATACCCGTCAAAACCCACGCTTCTTCATTATAATCATCGTAATGCCCCGGGCACATTTTATCATCGCAACGACCCGTTCCGAACAGAAGTTCGCCAGACAGGTGGAAACCGCCAAAATTTTCGACGCGTTCGACGAGATAAATCGTTTCGCTCGCAACCTGTTCGCGAAGGTATGAAGAACTATTCTCAATGGGAATTCTATTGACGACGGGTGTTTCATTCTTAACAACCGTAACATACTGCTGAGCGGAGGCTAATGCCGGAATGATCATCATGAAAAAGAAGATTATGCTTGAAATTAAAGAAATGTTCGTGCTTTTCATATCCATCACCTATAAAAACAAATATTAAGCCACAGGCGAGAGCGCTTTGCCAATGCCCGATGGCTTTCGACAGAGCCGTATTATTGCAGAGGCTGTGCCAGATAATTTTTGCAAAAAAATAGAAAATTCCAGACACACCACGATCAATTGAATAATGAGGAAATCTAAGCCGTTACACGACTTGCGGCATTGTCTGGAAACGTACCACGATGGATAAACCTATCCTAAAACCAGACCAACTATCCAAAAAGTGGATAAAGAAGGTGTATTTGGATAAGGCATTAACAGTGGATATGACATTATCCAAATGGAGTAATGAATGCATTGAGGAGCCAACCCCAGTTGGCAAGCCAGGGGCTACTCGCCATCTATGGCGCGTCGAGCGACTTTGCGCCGTGGGTTAGAGGCACAGCGTACGAAAAGTCGTGAGACAACGAAGCCCGTAGGGCTTATAGTTTTGTAGCCCCCGGTTGGCGCATAGCGCCTACCGGGGGATC
>JAZODZ010000028.1:0-1993 GCA_045597285.1 Myxococcota bacterium | reverse complement strand
GATGAGGTAAATTCCAGGATTTACAGTCTCCAATAGGCTATAAATCTATCGCATCATAAAAAAAAAAAAATCAACCTTTCTTTACCAAAAAAAATCAAAAAAATTGGCGATACGCAGGGCTAGGATTCATGCGGGTTTGCGCGCGGTCGCCTCACCTAGCCGCGAAGCGGCATAAGGTAGGCGACAAGCGCGCGGCAAAAGGCCGTATGCGCGTAGCGCATAGGCCGCGCACACACAAATCCTCGCCATTGCATCTTCTCCGTGCTATACTTTGCAAACATTGGCAAGGGGGCATTCCCCCTTGCCGACGTTAAACGGAGGACGACATGGGCATCTACATCAGTCCAGGCAACGAATCATTCCGCGTAATGCGAAACGGAAAATACATCGATAAATCGGGGCTTATCGGTGTGGTCAACCGTTCAATTGGACTTCCACACAAACTCAGCTGTATCAGCCGACCGCGGCGTTTTGGCAAGTCGTATGCCGCACAAATGCTCTGCGCCTATTACTGCATCGGATGCGATTCCTCACCGCTGTTCGATGATCTGGAAATTGCGAAAGACGAAACATATCGGGTGCATTTGAACCAATATAACGTCATTGCACTTGATATTGCCGATATCATTGGCAAGTCAGGATTATCAGAAATACTTAACTACATCACAAATGTGACTTCGGAAGAAATCTACGAGCTATATCCGAATGTGAAAAAAGCAAACTCCCTGGCTGATTTGCTCAACAATGTCGTCGAAGTCAGTGGACGCAAGTTTATCGCCGTCATCGACGAATGGGATGCGCCCATGCGCGACAAAAAAACAACGGGTGACATACAGTACAATTATCTTCAATTTCTGCGCAGTCTTTTTAAGAGCAATTCTATCACAAACAAGGTTTTTGCTGCAGCCTATATGACAGGCATTCTGCCAATTAAGAAAGACGGCACACAGTCAGCAATTTCGGAATTTTGGGAATATACCATCTTGCAGCCAGGGCTATTTGCGCCTTATGTCGGATTCACCAGCGAAGAGGTTCAAAATCTTTGTGAGGAGTTTCATGTCAGCCAGGCAGAAATGAAGTTCTGGTATGACGGATATAAAATCAAAAAAGTAGGTTCTGTATATAATCCAAATTCCGTGATGAGAGCCATTAAATCGGGAGAATTTCAATCCTATTGGCCTGCGACCTCCGATCCCACGAGTTTGTTGGAATACCTGAACCTCGACAAAGAAGGACTCGGCAAGGCGATAGTCGACCTCATGGGTGGCAAAGAAGTACGCATGGATCCAGGCATGTTCTGCAACGATCCTTCGTCGCTGAAAACAGAAGACGACGTACTCACTCTGCTCACGCATTATGGCTATTTATCTTACGACGAGGAACGCGAAACCGTGCGCATCCCCAACGAAGAAATCCGCATCGAATACGCCCGTTCAGTACACCGGGTTACACATATCGAGACGATCCAACGCGTCAAACGCAGTGTCCAACTCATGAAAGATACAGCGGATATGCGTGCTGATTCCGTCGCCGCTGAATTACAAAAAGTACACACCGAAGAATATCATCCTCGACATTATAATAATGAACAGTCTTTGCGCGGTACCATCAAACTCGCCTATTTCGCCTATAAAGACGAATATTTACAATTAGAAGAACTCGCCGGCGGCAAAGGATACGCCGATATCGTCTATTTGCCAAAACGCAATTCCGACTATCCCGCACTCGTCATCGAATTAAAAGCCCTCGACAAAGCACATCCCCAAAACGATGCCGAAGGCGCGATTGCACAAATCAAGAATCGACACTATCCGGATATTCTACAGAATTATACAAATGAAATATTATTAGTCGGTGTCAGTTACGACAAAGACGATCCAGATAAGAAACACACGTGTGTGATTGAAAGCTGGCAGGACAACGCCTACTGAGTTTGAAGCAGTCGCCTCCCCACACAATACATCTCCAGGCATTGGGTGGTGGAATAACAGTT
>JAZODZ010000027.1:0-5555 GCA_045597285.1 Myxococcota bacterium | reverse complement strand
GAAAATGCTATTTTCCTACTGTCTACTGCCTACTGCCTGTTTTCGATTGAATTTCGTACTTTAGAAACGCCGTTCATTATCGCAACCTACTGCCTACTGCCTACTGCCTCCCACTGAACCCCTAAAATGTGACCTCCCTCTCTTTTTCGATAAAATACCAAAAAGCTATGAGTGCCTGTATGCACTCGTTTATATTTTGCCAATCACGGAGGAATGGCGATGAGCAAGGTTAGGGAAGCTGAAGTCCTTGAAATACCCGCACATGGTGACTCAGATGTCGCTCAGGCTAGACGAATTGCGCAAGGACGCGCCGCCGTCGAAAGATACGTCGAAAGACTCGAAAATGCCGTCGAAAGACTCAAAACAGGCCCCGAAGCCGCTGAACTCTACTGCGCACTCGCAGAACTAAGGGAAGGCATTATCGAAAACGACCCGGTTCAGGTCGAAGCCCTGTATAAAAAAGCACTCGACTCCTTCGCACTCAGCCACTCGGCAAACCAGGGCCTCCGCAGACACGCGAGATCACTCGCCAATGTCGATGAAACCATCGCCTCTCTCGAAGCCGAAATCAACACCGCCCCGGCATCTGAAATCAAATCCCTTCAGCTGGAACTCGTCCGAACATGGCTCTACTGCGCCAAAGATGCCGAAAAAGCCATCCTTATCCTCGAAAATATCGAGAACGCCGATTCCGATGCCTCAACCCTTATCCCGGAATCCAACGACAAATTCGACGCCGAAACCTTCCTCCTCTGGGAAGATGCCCTCATGGCCACCGGTGCCTGGGATCGATACGAAGGAAAACTCCGACAGGCACTCAGACAGCAGACCGATGTCGGCTTCATGACTCAGCATATCGAAGAACGACTCTGGATCCTCTATCGATACATCATGCCCGACGAAGACCAGGCCGCCATGCTGTGCAAAGGACTCATGGATCAACAGCCTCTCGATGACGAACTCATTCAGGATGCCACGATCAGAGCCCAAAAAGAAAACGACTACGACACGCTCGTCGCCGTCCTCAAACTCGCCCTCGAACGACTCGAAAATTCCCCGCGTGCAAACTACTATCGTTCACTGCTCGCCAATATCGCAGGTTATGAACTCGACGATCGCGAATATGCACTCGATCTCCTCGACAGTTCCAAATATGCAAACGATCTCACGCTGCTTCACCAGCAAATCTGCCTCCTCGTCGAATCCGAAAAAACAAACCTGTTGCTCGACGCCCTCACGAGAACCCTTGAATTCGTCTCAACCCCACTCCTCAGAGCCGAAATCCTCTATGAAATCGCTTGCATCCTTCGCGACGACATGGATCAGGAAGAAGCCGCTGTCGTCATCTTTTCTGAAGCCAATAAGACTTGCCCCACACATGAACCCACACTCGAAGCACTCGCCGATGCCTACGCCGAAAAGGAAGACTGGGAAAACCTCTCTAAACTCTACGCCATCGAAATCAGTTACGCCAAAGAACATCAGCTCGTCGATTATTCTCCCGATGTCTTTGTCCTAAAATACGCCAGACTCGCCAGTCTCTACGAAAACAAGCTCCATTACGCACTCGATGCCTTCAACAGCTACCAGGCAATCCTGCGATACAGAGCTGATGATATCGCCGCGCTCAAAGGCGCCGGAAGAATGACACAGCAGCTCGGAAACTGGACCGAACTCCTTCAGCTCTATGCCGCCGCACAAGGCTGCACGCAGGATATGCACGAAAACATCTTCCTGCTCGAAAACATCGCCAAAATCGCTGACATTTACCTCAACGACGCAGACACGGCCTGCACTGCCCTCGAAGAACTTCGCTCGCTCGAACCCAAACACGACACCACCACGCCTTCGCTCGCAAGGCTCTATATCAAACTCGAAAAATGGGACGAACTCATCGAACTCACAAACGAAGAAATCGAGCAGACATCAAACCCAGAATACAAGGCCACGCTCCTGTGCCGAAATGCCGAAATCGCGGAATACAAACTCTCAAGCCTGCCACAAGCCGTCCTCTACTACGAAAAAGCGCGTAGCATTTCCAACTCGTCCCGGCAGGCCGCCGCAGAACTCGAACGCATCTATGCCAATCAAAAAGCATGGGAAAAACTTAACGAGCTCATCAAATCACAAATCTCTCTCACGACTGACACCAAGCTCAAGGGCGCTCTCCTAAGACGCCTGGCCAAGCTCAATTACGATCAGCTCGATTCCGTCGAAGATGCCGTCACAGCTTACGAAACCGCGCTCAGAATCAATCCTCACGATTCCGTTTCCAGACGATTCCTCCTCAACCATTACAGAACCAACGGCAACTGGGACGAAGTCCTCCGAATCCTCAACATCGAACTCAAAGATGGAGGAACCTACGGTGCCCCATGGCTCACGCACCTCTGGAACGCAAGAATCCACCTCTACAAACTCAAAGATGAAACGAGCGCTCTCAACGAATACGAAGCCGCCTTCAAACTCAATCCGAACAACCTCATCATCTTCAGATACTGGCTCGCTCTCAGCCTCAAGCTGAAAAATGACTCCGAAACGCTTCAGGTCCTCAAAGACATTCTTTCGTCCGTCACCAGCGAAAAAGCGCACGATGAAATCGAATTCGAAATCGCAGACCTCACGCTTCGACAGTCACACGATCCCAAAACCATCGAAGACCTCCTCACGGTTTACGAAAAATCGAACAGATTTACTGGCCGCGGCACGCGACTCGTTTCTTCCATGCTCATCGCGGTTAAATCCGCTTCGGGATGCTGGTCCTCACGCCTTGCGCTCGCCCTTCATCCGAGACAATCCGACGAAATCCACAGACACGCGCTCATGGCTTCCGTCGTCCTCAACATCCCCGAAGAAATCAAACAACGCTCCCACGAAATCCTCTGCCAGCTCAATGACATGGAGCTCGCGAGAAAATTATGGGCGATGCTGCCTCCCGCCAAACGCCCCGACTACAGGAAGATTCCCGCCGAAATACTCAAACATCCATCCGGCGCAGCCCAGGATCTCCGCCGTTGGGCCGTAATCTGCGCTCTCCTCAACGGAAATGTCTCCGATCCCACAGACAGGCTCCTTCCAGACGATCGCGACGAAAACCTCTCGTACCGCCCAGATCTCGAATTGCTCGCCGCTTATTTCGAACGCTCCGAAAATTGGGAAAAACTCCTCGAAGTCCTCAACGTACAGGAACAGACGCTTAACCAGCAGGAAATCATCCAAATCACGCTACAAAAAGCATGGGTTCTCACGAAGATTCAACGTCCCAAAGAAGCGCTCGAATCCATCCGAAAAGCCTGCCAGCAGTGCCAGTACTCCAACCCAATGCGCATTTCCCTCTACGACTACCTCACGCGTGAAAAAGATTTCGATTTCCTCACGGAACAAATCCGTCTCCACCTGATGAATACCGAAGACGCCAAAGAAAAATCCGAACTCTGGCAACGACTCGCCCAAATCTATCAGACAGGAATTCAAAACCTCGAAGAAGCCCTCCGATGCCTCGACAACGCCTATCAGGAAGACGACTCGAACGGACAAATCCTTTGCGAAATCTCCGATACCGCTCAGAAAATCGGCGAACTCGATATCGCTCGCCGCGCACTCGACGACTACATCCGATACCACAAGCCTTCACTCGACGAACAACTCGCACTCGAGCCGAAACTCCTCGAACTCCATTTCAAATATTCCGGCGGCGACGTCGAACGAATCCTCACCTATTTCGAAGAACTCTCTAAAAAAACAGGGCACCGACGCGACTGCCAGATCATCCTCGCCCGCGCTCACGCCATCGCAGGAAACCCGCAGGTCGCCGCACAAATCCTGCTCGAAGTCATCTCCTACCCCATCGTCGAAGACGACATCGACCTCTGGATTATCCTCGTCGACCTCTACCTCGACAAACTCGGCCAACAGACGCGCGGCGAACAAATCCTCTGGGAACTCTTCAAGGTTTTCCCCACAAACGAATACATCTTCGGGCGCCTCAACAAGCTCTATCAAAAACCCGCCGAACGACGAATCATGGTCGCAAACCTCAAACAATACGTCAAAGAATGCGACACGATTAACACCGATCCAAAACTCGTCCAAAAATATCTCGGCATTGCCGCTCGCATCCTCGGCTCCGAACTCGGTGCCTGGCGAGAAGCTCAGGAACTCTATACGGAAGCCATCGGGGCTTCGAAAGAAGTCGATGAAGAACTCGTCAAAAACCGCGCCCATGCCCGTTGCAGAATCCCCGGCGAAGCCAAGGCCGCCTACCGCGAATTCTGCGACCTCCTCGTCCGCGACCCGTTCCAGCCCGATATCTATAAAGCCGCCATCGAAATCTGCCGACGCTCCGAAGCCCGCGATCGAGAACGAATCCTCAAACAGCTCGCCACAATCTTCATCCCAGACGCCGGGCTCGCCGACGACTCGTCCAAGCCAAAACTCATGGATGCACGCCAGCTCAACGACGACATTCTCATCCAGAAACTCGTCCATCCCGACATCCGCAAAGTGCTTCTCATTCTCCACGAAGCCATGCCGATTCTCAAAAACTACATCAGCGGCGTCCCAAGACAAACCGCCATCGGCTCTGAACGCGTCAAAAACGACAGCATCCTGCAGCTTTTCTCCACATGTTCCCAAGCCTTCAGCCTCGGCAGCGTCAAGCTCATCAACAGCCACGACGATGCCCCCACACCCGTTGTACTCGACGATCCCAACGTCTTTTGCATCTCCCTCGAAGCGTGGAAAGACCTGCCCACCGACGTTCTCCGCCATTGGGCCGGCTACGCTTGCGGCCTGCTCTGGACAGGCGTTTCGCGAATGATCTGGTCCGACCCGTCCGAAATCTGGCAGCTCCTCGACGGCATTTACTGCATCGTCACGGGCAAGGGCATCACGAACCGCGACGACTTCACGCAGGAAGCCATGGATCGACTCAACTCGACCTTCTCGGTTTTCCAGCGCGGCATCCGCAGCAATGTCGCCAAAATGATCGACGAAGTCGGCCCGCAGAACATCCCGTCTTCATGCGCACTCGCCTGGAAAGACGCACTCATCGCCACCGCCGACCGCACAGGCCTGCTCTTTTCCGGCAGCCTCGCCGCTTCCATCCCAGCCATTCTTCAGGCCGAGGGCTGGAGCACGCGCAAAAGCTCATCATACCTCGCGTCAAGATTCAAATCGTCGACGAGAATCCCGGCGCTCATCCAATTCGCTCTCAGCGACGACTATCTCGACCTGCGCTATTCCGCCGGGCTCGCTATGCCAAAGAGCACGATCTCAGGCTGACGCTTTGGTTTCTTTTGTGTGGTGCTTCTATCGCCTGCGGCGATACGAAGCACTCGCACGGCTATTTCATACGCCGTGCTACGCATGGCTATTTCGCGCAAACCGTTGCGATAACTCAGTTTAATTTTGTATCACAACATCGTAACAAAACATCAATCTTTGGCTTCATGCGCTCAATACGCCATGCAAAGACGAACGCCATAGCGTTCAATATCAATAGCCCCCGGTTGGCGCGTAGCGCCTACCGGGGGTATAAACGATAATACAACCAT
>JAZODZ010000026.1:0-2461 GCA_045597285.1 Myxococcota bacterium | reverse complement strand
TGAAGAATGCTGCAATCATGGCCAGGGGCATGAGAATGAACGAAACGTAGGGAATGACGAGAAGATTGGTAAAAATGCCGAGGACTGGCAGTTGACCGAAGTGCGCAATGACGAATGGTGCCGTGGTGAGAGAGGTACTGATCGTCATGATGAGCGTGCTGACGACGGTACAAAGATGCTTTTCGAGGCGTTTGTTAAAGCCATGCTCAATGATGCGTAGCCGAAGCTCGCGCTCGTAAAAATCCATTCCCCAAACGATGCCGAGAACAGCTGAGAATGAAAGCTGAAAACTGATCTCAAACACGGCCATGGGCGATAGTGTCAGGATGATGAGACCGGCCAAAGCCAGCGATCGTGACCGTTCTGGTTTAGAAGCCAAAAGCCTTGCAATCACACAGCATGCGGCCATCAAAAGCGCTCGTTGAGCGCTTATTGGAGCGCCGACAAAGAAGAGATAAACGGCAAGTACGGGGAGAGACATGGCGGCCGCCGCGCGCTTTTTCCCGAATCTGCGCATAATCCAGGGAATGCGTCCAAACACGGCACAGAGGATGGCATTGACGAGAATCGCAATAATGCCGAAATGCAGGCCGCTAACCGCGAGTACGTGGGCTATGCCGAGGTGTCCAAAAGTCGTTCTCGTCTGTGGGGATATATCGCGGGACGCGCCGAGAACGAGCGCAGGCAGAATGCCTTCGGGACTGGCTTCGGACAGCTTTTGATAGGCCAGACGCCGCGACGACTCGAGTTGTGTTCCCAGTCCGTTGCTCTCTTCAAGAATGACGGGATGGGCATTGCGCCGAGGTTTGATGCGCCCGGACAGGTCTTTGGTGCGTGCCCACGATTCGGCATCAAACATACCTGGCACATCCGGGCGTTCAAAACGCACGAATTCCCCGCTGATGCTGAACTTCGTGTCCTTCGACAGGTTGCTGTCGGCAGGAAGCGGTATGCGAAGCCGGATGGAACTTTTTTCGGCCAAATCTCCACATCGCCAGTGCATGACGTGTACGTCGACAGATGTCACGCCGGGTGGGACGGATTCGACAGTACCGGTAAATGTGCATGCGGCATTTTCGGGGGGCAGAGACTTGATTCGGGGAATGCCCTGCCAGAATCCGAGCGTAAACCAAATGGCGATCCAGCCAATCGTCCACAAAATAAGACGCCGCAGGGGAGTGCCATGAATTCGACGAACGAAGTACAGCGAAATCAGACACATCGCCGATATCGCAATAAAAATCAGGGTAGGCCAAAAAGAAAAGACTTCAAGGCCGGATACCGAACCGAAAAAAATCCCGGCGATCAGCGCCGCCAGGCAGACATGCCAGGGATACAGCTTTGCATCCCGATGTCTGTGATTCCATTGTTTTTCAAGACCAAATGCCAGTTCTGTCACTCGAAGCATAACGTCACCTCCGACAAGATGATGACGTAAAAAAAAATTTGTGACATTTTGGGGTTCATTTTTTTGAAAAAAAATGCGGCATAGGCGCATAGGCAAAATGCGCCGCGCGTATGCCAATAGCGCGGCGGGCACACCGTATGTCAATAGGCGTGCCACCATAAAAAAATGAACCGAACACAGGCAGTTAAACAATTTTTTCGCGCATATCCATTGTGATATTTATCCATGCGTGTTTTAAGAGCCTTTCAAGAGGTATCGGCATGTCGAAAATCAATGATATCATTCAGCGCATCAAAAAGGGACAGAAAGACTACTACCTGACGGGAATGGAAGATGAAAAGTGGTACCGTCGCCTTTTCTACGGCACCCTCTGCTTTGTGACGATTTTTTACACGGAAATGCGGGCACAGCGCCTGTTTATCCGCGTCGCAAGCAGCACCTACACCACGATGCTCGCGCTCATCCCGTTCGTCATCGTCGGCGGCAGCCTTCTGCTCGCGTTCAATTCGAAAACCGACATCAGCACGATGGTCGAAGAAATCAGCAATTTCGTCATGCCCGTGGTCGGCGAAAACGCCAAAATCACGAAATTCATCCAGGAAACGATTTCGCGCACGCAAAGCGTCGGCATGGGGCCCATCGGCGTCATTTCGCTGTTTGTCACGACGGTCATGCTCTTTGTGCACATCGAGGACAATTTCAACGACATCTGGCACGTCGTCAAGCCACGCGCCTTCTATCTCCGCATTCTGTTGTTTTATGCGGTGGTGACGCTCGCGCCCTTCCTCGTGTCCCTTTCGATATTCGACGCGACAAATTTCGTTCCCGAAGTCATCGCCGGCGAGCGGTACTGGAAATTTTTCACCGAAACGCTCGTCATTGCATTGATTTGCTTCGTGTCGTTCAAATTTCTGCCGCATACGCGCGTCAACTTCAAAAGTGCCCTGATTCCGGCCCTGCTCGCCGCGATCCTGCTCGAGATTGGGAAATCCGGCTTCGGCGTGTACATGTCGCTCGCGTTCTCGACCAACAGGAACTCGAATTACAATATTC
>JAZODZ010000025.1:0-6482 GCA_045597285.1 Myxococcota bacterium | reverse complement strand
CACATTTTTAACCCCGTAGGGGTTTCCCATGCAAAACGCATATTTTTTGGGCCCCCCCACGGGGTTTAATTCATTGGGCTTTCCCATTTCCCCCGGCGTTGCCGGGGGCTACCAAAATACCCCAATATAACATTATAATTGCAATCATTTCCCCCGGCGTTGCCGGGGGCTACTAATATGAAAGCCCTACGGGCTTTTTATAATGCGTTACCAAAAGATTTAATTCGCTGGAGACTCAGTCGGCATATCTTCTATGATCATGTCATCTTCGTTCAATATAACCCGAACGTGTTCCAAAATCGTGGGCGGTTTGTAATTTGAAACGAAAACATAGGGATACTCTACGATAGTTTTTTCACCGTCTCCCCTGGTCTTGATACTGTAGAATTCCCAAGTTTCGATTTGGTCGACGACGCATTGCTCGATTTCCGCGTTGTTCAGTGTCGACTCTGTAATCTCGGCCTTTTCGACGACCCCATTTGAGAGAATCGTGAACATTGTCGTCACTTTTCCACTGAGTGTTTTGTCTTTTAATAAGGCCATTTCGTATTTCATTTTCATGCAAGAGGACAATTTTACGAACCAGCCTGTGGTTCAGGCTACCAGTAATTTGGTGCCAAAACACGGAATCTGATTACCTGATAAGGAGATGACGCAGGCTGAGGCCGTGAAAAATGCAGAACCTGTTGCGGTACATAATATTAATAGGAATGCAATAAGTTGTTTGATATTTGTTTTCATCGCACAGTCTCCTTACCTCTATCGTCGCCAGGTCAATTGTTCAGAGTTTCTTTCATTGAAACTATTCAGCCGGGATTTCCGGAATTACTATAGATTCGGAAATATCGTCATCCGTGTCAGGCTTTCCATCGGGCCCGATGGAAGTAATCGTTAGAGTCTTGGAATCATTCTTTAAAACAAGCGGATTATTCCACAGATCCACCGGCACTGCATCCAGGATTGAACGGTCATTTGGGGTATGAATGAGTTGATCCCAGGATGTAGGATATTCTTTGTAATAAAGACGATATGACTGGCAACTCTGTTTCACTGATTGTAACAGATGTTTCGTTGCTTGTACCTCTGCCTCGCGAGCCTGAGACTTAATGTTAAAAGCTACCAAAAGCATGTCGCATCCCTGAAGCAACGGAAACATGACGATCAAAAACAGAAACGGAATGACTTTTTTCATAAATAAACACCTCAATCCTTTGCGTGTGCGGTGGCGTATGAAACGCCACCGCATTCATATCTTAGTTGATGGCACCTTTGCATGCCTCGAAGCTATACGATGCGGAATCGTTGTTGTCTTCGACGCATTCGTTGAAGAAAGCGGAACCGTCCTTGCCCGGCGCGTCATCGACGGAGAATGAAAGTTCCTGCGGCAAAGTGACTTTGTCGACCTTGGTGCCGCTCGACACGAGTGTTCCGGAAAGATCCCATGTGAACGTGACATCGGCGGAACCGCCCGGCACGAGGTCGGAATTGAGCTGAACCGAACCGAGGAGCAGGTCGTCCTTATTGCCGTCGCCCTTGTCGTAACCTCGGATATAGAACGAAACCCAGACGCCTTTGACGCTGAGGGAACCTTCGTTCTTGATCGTGGCCGTCAGCTTGTAGTTCGGGCAATCCTGTTCGATCTTGAGGTCGCCCGGAACGAAGTTGGGCGCATTGAAGACGTCATCGGGCTGCGTGTTCGCACGGTAGTTGTTGAGGCGCTTGTTGAGCCAGTTCGGCTGTTCAAACTGTGGCACTGTGCCATCTTCGTTGATATTCGTGACGTGATAGGCGTGCTGGTTCCAGATTTTGCGCGTGCGAACCCAGTTGTTCTTTGAATCCTGATAGGCGAGTACGCCTTTGGTACTCGAACTTGCACTCGTCGTGAGGATATCCGTTTTGCCATCGGCATCGAGGTCGACGATGAGGGGATAGTCGATAACCGTACCGGAAGTGACGGCTTCCTGCATGAGAACTTTGCCCGTCGTTCCGTCATACACGCGAAGATATTGTTCATCGCGATAGACGACTTCAGCTTTTCCGTCGCCTTCGAAGTCGAATACGGACGAACCCGTTCGTTGACTGGAATGATCCTGCGTTTTGGAACTCCACAGCACGGTTCCGTCATTGCCCGAAAAAACGGCGTAGTAATCCGCACCGGCAATGCCGATATCGGCCTGGCCGTCGCCATTGAAATCCGCGATGTTCGGGTGACCGCCGCCGCCGCCGGGATGCGCTTTCTTCCATTTCAAAACCTGTGACCAGGTATTGCCTTTTTTGTAGACTTTCCACACACTGACGCTGTTGTTGCCGACGCGGATGATTTCGGGCACGAGTTCGCCTTCTTCGCCCTCGGTTTTCATCATGTCGGCGACAGCCGGGAAACCCCATCCGGTTTCGGAAATATTCGCAATCACATTGCACTTGTTGTCGTAAATCTTGTCCGCAATGAGTTCGCTCTGATTATCCCCGTCGAGATCGGCCACGACAACCATGTATCGATACCATGTGTGATAACTGGGAACATTGAGTTTGCACTGCCATTTGGTCAAATCGTCGCCCTTGAACACACCGACAGCCGTGACGACTTCGGGAACGCCGTCGGCATCGATGTCGGCAATGGTCGGATGGACATCCGTGTAATAACGGCCATCGCTGCTCAAATTGCTTGCGAGCAGTGAATCTTCAATCTTCATAAAAGCGATTTCTTTCCATTGCCATTTGCCGTCTATTTGGACGAGTTGCAGAATGCCGAGCCCCGACTTATTCGAACCCTTTTCGCCCGTCGGTATGACGACTTCGACGGTGCCGTCGTTGTTGATATCGGCAATTGCAAGATCGCCCCACGGGTGCCAGATATGCGATTGATTCGTGGCAATGACTTCGCCCGTAGCGCCTTTAAGCGCAACGAGCTGGTAGCAGTTGTTCATGAACACGACTTCGGGAATACCGTCGCCGGTCATATCGCCAACTACGGGTGAGCCTTCGACGTCACAGCCCGTGTAATGCCATTTGAGAGTTGGCGAGAATTTATCGACCACGGGCGGCTTATAAATGCACTTCGTATCGTCTTCGTCGGTGTCGACACACGAATGGCTCGCGCTGTCGCAGAACTGCCAAAGTTCGCAGTCTTCGACCTTTTCACACGATTTGCCACGCGTAAGGCATTTGTTGAAGATGCAGATTTGGTCGGCATTGTTGCAGCACATATTCTGATCGGCACCGCAACGCGTCTGTTCGCTGGTGCAGTCCTTGACGCATTTGTCCTTGAGGCAGACATCGCCTTCGGGGCAGCAGACTTCGGCATCGCCGGTGCCGCAGAGAACGCGTGGCGAATCGCATTTGGGGGCGCAGCGTTCGTCGTTCAGGCATTGCTGGTCTTCGCCGCAGCATATTCTGTCTAGACCGCATGAATTGCCGAAATCGCAGTGTCTGTCGCAGTAGCCGCCTTCGGCGCAGAACATATCGGCATCGCAGCAGTTGCTGTCGCAGGCAGGCTGATTTTCGCCGCAGTCGTAGTTGCATTCGCCCGTAAACAGGTCGCAGAGCTCGCCTTCGGCGCAACAGACCGCAGCACCGTCATGTGAACACACGGCATTCGGACACGGCACGCATACGCCATTGACGCATGAATCACTCGATTTGCAAAGATCACACGGATCGGTCGGCACGACGCATTTGTCTTGTTCGCAGATTTCGGTATCTTTGCATTCGAGGCACGGGCTGTTCTTGTCGACACACGCTTCGCGGAAACAGGTTTCATCCTTTCCGCATTTGGCGCATGGATTGCCGGAGTCGTAGCAAACGCCGTTGTTGCACACCTGACCGGATTTGCATTTGAGGCAGGGATCGTCCTTGTCAAAACACTGCTTGTTTTTGCAGACTTCGTTCGATTTGCATTCGGCACACGGGTCGCCTTCGTCGAAGCATTGATCGTTTTTGCAAATCTGGGCAGGCCCGCATTTGCCGCATTTGGACGATTCGTCGTAGCATGAGCCCGATACGCAGACTTCATTGGCGGCGCAATTGGCGCACGCGGCATCGTCATAGCATTTGCCATTTGCGGCACAGACCTGTGTTTCGGCGCAACCGCCGCAGTCGTTGGTGCCGCCGCCTGGCGACGAAGTTGAGGAACTGTTGTCACAGCCATAGAGTGCAGCTACGGCGGCCAGAATCGCTAGATAACGGAAAGACTGTGATTTCATGGAAACCTCATAGAAATTGGTTTAGTATATCGAAATTATTGAGAAACGAATTGGTGGGGCCGCGCTATTGGCATACGCGCGGCTTTTGCCATGCTATTGGCCCGTGACATCTTTTATCAGAATGCGGCATTCCCTTAAATGACGCCGTTTAATGAGTTCAAGTTTCACCGTGGCCAATACGCATGGCAACCTTTTTGGGGATGAACGCGCCCCGAACCAGCATCAGTTGATGGCACCTTTGCATGCCTCGAAGCTGAACGCCGCGGAATCGTTGTTATCTTCGATGCATTCGTTAAAGAAGGCGGAACCGTCCTTGCCCGGCGCGTCATCGACGGAGAACGAAAGCTCTTGCGGTAGAGAGACTTTTTCGACCTTGATACCGCTCGACACGAGTGTTCCGGAAAGATCCCACGTGAACGTGACATCGGCAGAACCGCCCGGCACGAGGTCGGAATTGAGCTGAACCGAACCGAGCAACAAGTCGTCCTTGCTGCCGTCGCCCTTGTCGTAACCTCGGATATAGAACGAAACCCACACGCCTTTGACGCTGAGGGAACCTTCGTTTTTGATCGTGGCCGTCAGCTTGTAATTCGGGCAATCCTGCTCGATCTTGAGATCGCCGGGAACGAAGTTGGGCGCATTGAACACGTCATCGGGTTGCGTGTTTGCACGGTAGGTATTGAGGCGCTTGTTCCTCCAGTTTGGCTGTTCGTGAAGCGGCACGCTACCGTCCTCGTTGATGTTCGTGACGTGATAGGCGTGCTGGTTCCAGATGCGGCGCGTGCGCACCCAGTTGTTGTGCGAGTCTTTATAGACCGTAATGCCTTTTGACGGCGTGCCTTCGTCGACGACGACGAGTTCCGTTTTGCCGTCGTTGTCGACGTCGACGACAATCGGATTTTCAATAACGGTTCCGGACGTGTTGGCAAGTTCAAGAAGGATTGTCGGCTTCGGGAATTGTTTGTAAATCGGATTGGATGAGTTGCGGCAGTTGACGTTGACGGTTCCCATTTCGCCAGAGGGTTTGCCGGAATAGACGCGAAGTTTTTGTTCATCGCGGTAAACGACTTCGGCGACGCCATCGCCTTCGAAATCGAAGACTGACGAACCCGTTTTGTTGCTCGAATAATCGACGGTCTGGCTGGCCCATACCATCTGGCCGGTCTGCCCATTAAACACGGAATAGGCGCATTCGCCGGCTACGCCGACATCGGCGTAACCATCGCCATCAAAGTCGGCAATGACCGGATTTCCACCGCCGACGCTCGTGCTCTGATCGGTTTCCCAGATCAGGCGCTGTTTCCAGACGCCATTGTGATGATAAACTTTCCAGGCCGAAACCTTGCCGCTTCTGACGCGAACGATTTCAGGCTTGAGTTCGCCCGGGTGATTCGGATCGTTTTCGTCGTCGATCAAGTCGGCCACTGCGACATACCAGTAGGATGTTGAGTTGGCTGAGCCGTCCTTGTTCTGGGACTGCGTGGCATTCGTGTGATCGAGGATCATGTCGCAAGTCGTCGAACCATTGGCAGGCGTGCCGTGATAAATATCGGTATTGATAATCTCCATCGTGCCGTCTTCATCAAGATCTGCGACGGCAAAGAAACTCATGTACCATGTCGAGACAATGGGCATTTTGTACGTGCACAGCCATTTGCTCCAGTCGTCCCCTTTGAGAACGCCGACGGTCGTGACGATTTCGGGGTTGCCCTTGCCGTCGATGTTCGCAATGCTGGGATGGTAATCTGACCAGTAGGTGTTGCCGATGCCGCCGTTACCAAAGCCGAAGTTTGTGTTCGTCGGAGGCGAAATTTCGTACTTTTTGACCCAGGTGTAGTCGTTTCCGGATTTTCGCAGAACCATGCCGTAGAGCTTGGAATTGGCGAGTATGGAGGAGATGGCGGGAGCCAGAATCTCGACTTCACCGTCGCCATCGACGTCGGCTGCAGAAAGTTCGTTATGCCGGTTATAGGTAATGCGTCCCGAGGACGTGGCATCGGATCGGGCGAGTAAGTGTCCGTCATCGCCGGATAGCGCGGTGAGCGTGTATTTGTTGTCGATGAACACGACATCGGGGATGTCTTTTTCGTTGACGAAGCCATCGTCGTTATCGTCTGTGAGGTTGATGACGATCGGCGTCTGTACAATGCCATTGGCATCGGGAACTTTGTAGAACCATTTGACGGTTGGCGAGAATTTATCGACCACAGGCGGTTTGTAAATGCACTTCGTATCGTCCTCGTCGGTGTCGACACACGAATGGCTCGCGCTGTCGCAGAA
>JAZODZ010000024.1:0-13366 GCA_045597285.1 Myxococcota bacterium | reverse complement strand
GATGTCCTTTTCGATTTCCTGGACACCGGAATGAGATGCCATAGGGGTATCGAAGTGCCAGATTTCAACCGATTGATAAGAATTATCAAAAAACACGAGGTGATACTGGTAATGCGCGGACAACGTGAAAACCGTCACCAGCACGGCCGTGCCAGAAAAACGGGATTCAGACTTGATGGCAAGTCCGTCAACCGTGCACTTGGAAAGCGCCACGATCCGCTTTCTGGAAGCCTGAATAGGAGTATTATCCGAAGTAAAGTCAGCCATAAAGACAAGCCTGAAATAGATAAAGTGTTTATCGCCTCATAAAACCCGCATTATAAAAACATATTTTACCCAGACAGCTCAACAAAAAAATGATTGGAGGAATTGCATACTTGCGACAAAGCACGAATTGGGGTAGTAGTTATAAATTGTGTCTGTTGCAGATAAAACGGACGCAACAGACTTGTATTCCACGAACAACGATTTTTACGGAGAGATCTCATGAACGACGACGATGTCCTCTTAAATCAGGCGTTAAGCCAGCTTTCGGAAGCATCCGACATTATGGCAGACGAAGAAGTAGAAGAAGTCGCGCGAGTGAAGAAAGCGCGTGCAGGTGTGACAGAACGCGCACGTCAGAACGGCGACTGCGTAGGAAACCTTTTGTCCGGCCTTCTGGACGATTCGAACGCAATCGTCGAAGCCGAAAGAGCTGAAAAAGAGCGAAAAGCCCGCGAACGCGAAGAACAGGCACGACTGGAACGCGAGGCGGAAGAAGCCCGGAAACGTGAGGAAGCTGAAAACAAACTGCTGGAAGAAAAACGCAAACTCGAAGAAAAAGAAGAGCGCCGCAAACAGCTTCTGATCGAAATGGAAAAGAAACGCAAACGCGAGGCCGGTGAAATCGACGAAGAAGAAGAAGCACGCAAACGTGCCGAAAAAGAAGCCGAAGAACGCCGCATCGCCGAAGAAAAAGCCCGTGAAGAAGCTGAAGAAGCTGAACTGAACAGCGCCAACGCAGCCCTCGAAGAACAGCTCCGCGCAGCAAAAGCAAGAAAAGCCGCGGAAGAAGCCGAAGAAGCACGCAAGGCACGGAACAGACGAATTGCCAAAGTCAGCCTGGTCGCCGCAGTCATCCTCGCCATCGCTTCAGGCCTCACTTATTATTTCATCAACAAAAAGGCCCCGGATTTTTACATCCTTACCGATGAATATGAGTCCCATGCCCTTACCATGTCCCTCGTCGTGGAAGAATCCGATGTCAAACCCACCATCGAATTCGCTTACGCCGAAGTCAAACAGGAAGCCGACAAGGTACAAAAAACTGGCGGTCATGGCTCCAACAAGCCAAAGGATGTGTACGGCATCGGTTCGGCCGCCAACGTTTTCGGCACAGGCACCATCGTCAAATAAGGCCTGTAATGCTTTCATTTGATTTCTTCTTTGTCGTCACTTACTTTGTGATTCTCTGTATCTTGAGCTTTTACGGTTTTCACCGTTTCATCATGGTGACGAGATACAGAATTCACAAAAAAGACGTACCTGTTCCCGATGGGCGGTTTGAATCGCTTCCACGTGTGACGATTCAGCTGCCCATGTTCAACGAAAAATATGTCATTGACCGCCTCATCAATGCGGTCTGCAACATCACCTATCCCCGCGAAAAGCTTCAAATCCAGGTTCTGGACGACTCCACGGATGAAACCCAGGAAATCGCCAAAGCCGCCGTCGACAAAAAAGCAGCCGAGGGCATTGATATCGTCTATATTCATCGCGAAAACCGGGAAGGATACAAAGCCGGCGCACTCGAGAATGGCCTGAAAACGGCCACGGGCGAATTCGTTGCCGTCTTCGATTCTGACTTTGTGCCCAATGCCGACTTCCTCGACAAAACCATTCACTTTTTCGTCAACGAAAAAGTCGGCATGGTCCAGATTCGATGGGAACATCTCAACCGCGAGTTCAATACGCTCACAAAAGCACAGTCCATTCTGCTCGACGGTCATTTTGTCATCGAGCACACCGCCCGCAACCGTTCCGGATGTTTTTTCAACTTTAACGGAACAGCCGGCATCTGGCGGAAATCCGCAATCAGTGACGCGGGCGGCTGGCAGCACGATACCATCACGGAAGACCTCGATCTTTCCTACCGTGCACAATCCCGCGGATGGCAGTTCATCTATCTCAACGAATCGACGGCCCCGGCCGAAGTTCCCGTCGAGATGATCGCCTTCAAAACACAGCAGCACCGCTGGGCAAAAGGCTCCATCCAGGTCGCCAAAAAAATTCTGCCGCAAATCCTCAAAAGCAAGCTCCCCTTCAAAATCAAGGCCGAAGCCTGGATGCACCTGACCAGCAACATCTCCTATATCCTGATGGTCATCCTGTCACTGATGATGCCGCTCACTGTCGATTTCCGCGTCCGTAATTCGTGGATGACGAGCACGTGGGTCGATTTCATCATGTTCATGTGCGCGACATTCTCGATCATGATGTTCTACCTGCTCGCCCAGAAGGAAGCCCGAAAACAGTCGTTCGGTTACCGGCTCATGTACCTCCCCGTCGTCATGTGCATCGGCATCGGCCTGAGCATCAACAACTGCCGCGCCGTCATCGAGGCATTGACCAACTACAGAACGGGATTCGTGCGCACGCCTAAATATGGCGTCGTGCGTGCCGGCGAAAGCTGGAAAAATGTCAAGTACGGGTTCAAAATGAACTGGCAGCCGTGGGTGGAAACCGCAATCGGTGTCTACTACATTTGGGGCATCGTCCATGCCGCGCTCATCGGCGCCTATCCGTCCATTCCCTTCCTGAGCCTTTTCTGCGCCGGGTATCTCTACGTCGGGCTGGCCACATTCCTCGGTCGTTCCGGTCTGTTTTCAAAGAAAAAACCCGTCGATCAGGTCGCCTGAGAGGGCTCCGTAAACAAGCCGCAGCACATGCTTGAAAGGATAAAAGCCCATCCACTGTTTGCCCTGGTGACATCGTTTATCCAACAGGAAGCCCTGTTATCCGGCATTGAACACATCGATGCCGCGCTATCGGGCGGGGCAGACAGCGTCTGCCTGCTTGCTCTTCTGTGCGCGATGGAAAAATCTTTCACATTGCGGGCGCACCACATCCGCCACGGTCTGCGCAGTGACGACGGCCACGATGCAGAAATCGCACGCAAAGTGGCAGAAACACTGGGAATTGCGTTTATCCAGACGGATTTGTCGTGGCCGGAGCTGCCGACATCGAACGTCGAGGAGGCCGCTCGTGAACGCCGTTATGAGGCATTTTTCATGGCGCTCAACGGTCATTCCAACGCAGGGCTCGCCCTGGCCCATCACGGGGACGAGAACCTCGAAACGGCCGTATGGCGCCTCGGGCGCGGCTGCGGCCTGGAAGGCTTCGGCATGGACGCCCGCAAATTTCGAAACGGCATCACCCTCATCCGGCCGCTTCTGACCGTTTCAAAGCAACAAATCTACGCATTTCTTCGCGATATCGGGCTCGAGTGGGCGGAAGACCCGACCAACGAAATGGACAAATACCGCCGCAATCGAATACGCCACAACATCCTGCCCGCGCTGAAATCCGAGGCGATGTCGGACGCCTGCCTGTACCGTTCGATCATTCAGATTCGCCGCGACGCTTCGGCACTGGAATCGCTTTCGGAAGCCTTCGTCAGGGCACATCCGGTCGTATGCGGCGGCTGGTTCTGTCCATGGGACGCATGGAACGCACTTTCACGAGCCGCGCAGGCCCAGGTTTTGCGCCATGCCGCACGCGCCGTGCAGCCGGGAACGAGCCCGAGTGCCGGCTTCGTCGAACGCGCACTCACAATGATGGCACAAAAATCACAGAAATTCAGGCAAACAAACGAAGGCCGCATTCGTGCCGGCTGGTCACACGGAGGCATCATGGTTTGGAACAGTCAGGAATCCCGCGAGTTTCCCGAAATCGCAATTGAACTCCCGGTGTCGGATTTGCAAATCCGCCCGTTCTGCAGCCTGTCTGCATGGCGCATGACGAGCGAAACAATCCTGAAAAACACGACGACGAACTTTTTTGTCGACGCATCCGCAGTATCGGGACGGCTTTCGGTGCTGCCGGCGTCAAGGTTTCGCGAGGTCCGCAACTCGATCGGCAATATCATTCGCCTCCGCGAAGCTCTGCGAAGCCAGGGCGTGCCCGATATTTGGCGGTCGATTTGGCCTGTTCTGTGCAACGACGGCCAGCCATTCTGGGTTCCCGGCGGCATGCGGATGTTCGAAGCACGCCCTGCCGAACCAGGCAAGCCGGCAATCGCGTTCTCCATCCAATGGCACTCGCCCGGCAATTCCTGATACCAGTTATTCCGTTGCTTTTTGGGTGCGCGGGCTATGGCTCGGTTTCATGCATCGAAAAGTGTTGAAACAATTCGCCGATAACCAGCTTTACCCGCCATACGCCCTCGCGTGCGCCGCTATGGCTTCCGCCATACGCGTCGCAACATATTGTGGGAGACACTATGAAAACCTTAGCAAAACTTACTTTCGCAGTCAGCGCCATCCTGATTTCCTTTTCCATGGCCCAACCCACTTTCGCACAAAGCACCTCCGGATATGAATGGCGCACAGACGACTCGGGAACCTACCTCTATGTGACTGGATCGCATCCCGTACGTGTCTACGCCAAAGATGTCCGCGATATCCGTATTGTTGAAGAAACCTCTGCCAAAGAGGCTGCAAACACGCCCGTTGTTCAGGCCGCGCCCGTTGTTCAGGCTGCCCCCGCCGTTCAGACTGCGCCCGCGCCCGTTGTTCAGGCTGCCCCCGCCGTTCAGACTGCACCTGCACCCGCACCCGCCGTTCAGGCTGCACAGCAAAAGGGCATCGATCCCATTTCGCCATTCGGTCCAAGAGAAAAGTTCTTGCAGTATTACATTCACCTCAATGACGTCGAAAAACAGCTGTATGAGACGGTGTACTTTGCTGTATTGAACCACGAGGAAACATGCCACTTTGAGGGAGAAGTCGAAAACAAGGGACGAGTCATCTGGGCCGTTTACAACGATCACCCCGAACTGTTCTGGCTGGACCGCTCGTATTCTGTCATAACGACGTCCGGCAATCAGACGAGCTATGATTTTAAGCTGAATTATCTCGACTTTGGCGAACCACTTGAGCAGAGCAAACGCAAAGTCGAAGCCGTCGTCAACGTGCTCGCACAGGAAGCCTCCAAACTGAGTTCTGACGCCGAAAAGGAACAATTTGTCCACGACTATCTCGTCATGAATACGCAATACGACAAAAGCTGCGACAATCGTTTTTCCGAATACGGCGTGCTCATCAACCGGTGCGCAGTTTGCGAGGGCTTTTCCCACGCATTCCAGCACGTCATGCTAAAGCTCGGCGTTCCGGCGACTTACATTCCGGGTGTGCTGAATGAAAACGGTGAAACAGCCGAACACGCATGGAACCAAATCATCCTGGACGGACAGTGCTACAACGTCGATGTCACTGCAGATGAATTCCCTCCCGACGATGATTTCGGAAACAAGGAACGCCTGGCACTCTATGTCTATTACAATCTTTCGGATCGTGAATTCGAATCGATGGGTTACCGCCGTGATTCCGATGTCAAGGCTGACGAAGTTCCACTTCCGGTCTGCAAACAAAGCGCTCCCATAGAAAATATTCTCGGCCTGAACAGCCTGATCAAAGCCTATTCCTATTTCAACCTGACCGTAGACAGCGCCATCAAGACCATCGATGACTACTATAGTCTGATGTATAACGAAATCGTCCAGTCCAAGAAGACCAGCATTCGCGTTTTTGCCCTAATCAAGGGGGAAAAATTGTATTCAAAGATCAACAACCTTTCGATGAAGGAAAAGAAGAAAGGCTATCTGAGCGAGTCGTGGAAAAAATCGTTCAACAATTACTCATCGGCAAGCACGTCACTGACGATGTACAGGATTTCGCAGAATGTGTGGCTCAGTCTGACCGAAGTGACGTTCAGTAAATAATCAATGATCACATCTGCCACTGATGCGTAGCGGTGGATGAGGTCTAAGTAGTTACTGTTAAACGGAACCGTGCGTTTACGTTTGACATGTTATTTAGATTTACATAAAATCTTACGCTTCTTTTTTTACGGAGGTTTTATGAAGTGGATTCTATGTGTTTCTTTTGCAAGTCTTTTGGCCGTTTTTTGTAGCGCATGCGCTGGAATGATGCCCCAGAATACATCTCGAGTCGTATCGCCTGTGGGTCCCATGCAGGTAGCTCAGGCACCGGTAGTTCAGACAGTGACAACAGGGCCGGGCGTTGCCGTTTATGGTTCGGCAGGTTTTGACCAGAGTGGAAGCGTCGTCGTCGATGGTCAGGAAGAAGGCTCTTATAATTCGCACATGAACGCGGACGGGACAGTCGACAATCAGATGCAGGCGGGTTCAATGACGACGACATCCCATGTTTCTGCGACAGGTGCCACGGCAACGATGGTGGATTCAGAAACAGGTGAGACCATCACCGTGACAGCCGGGCTGCCGAGTGGAATGGGTGTCCCCGGCGCTGCCATGATAGGCGCTGCTGGTGTTGTGGGAACTGTTGGCGTGGGAGCTACAACCACGACGACGATTTCTGGTGGTGAAGCCATTTATTGTGGCATGAGCTATGAGAGTCATGATGCCCTGTTGCAGTCATTGCGTGCCAATCCCAATGATTTCATGGGAAATATGGATTTAATCAAGAGTGTGGCAGCTTCCAATTATATTACAACGGAACAGGCGGTCGCCATTCTCTATACGCTTGGCTATGATATCCAGAGAGAGGAAGCAGCCGGATATATGTATCCCAAAATGTGCGATCCCCAGAACTGGTTCCAGATTTACAACACAATCGACAGTCCTGCCGTCAAAATGGACATGCAGGAAAAATACGGAAGATAGTAACTGTTTAGCCGTGGCGTATGCGCACAGCCACCCGGAACGGTGGCGAGCACATAGCCACGGCAGCCGTGCGTATCGCCGCAGGCGATAGCACGGCTCCCCAAAAAGACTGCATACTCAAGCCTTGCTTTCGGCCCCTTCGCCTTCCTTTTCTGGCTCCATCATTTCGGGCACGATTTCGCGCATTGCATCACGAACAGCGCGATTATCCTGACTGTCGCGAAATTCCTTGAGCTTTTCGACTTTTTCGCGAATCCACTCGATATCGACGTTCTGAAGTTTTCCCACATAAATTTTGGGATGCTGTGTGTGATCCATTTTTTCGGCGTCGAACCCAAGCTCCTCGAACAATTTTTCGCCGGGTCTGGTTCCCGTGAACACGATGGGAATGTCGTTTTCCGTCTTGCCGCTCAGGCGGATCATGTCGCGGGCGAGGTCCACGATTTTGACGGGTTTGCCCATATCGAGGACGAAAATCTCGCCATTTTTGCCCATTGTCGCGGCCTGCATGACGAGCTGGCTGGCTTCCGGAATCGTCATAAAATAGCGCTTCATTTCGGGATGCGTGACGGTAACAGGGCCGTTTGAAGCGATTTGCGACTTGAACAGCGGCAGAACGCTGCCCGTCGAACCGAGGACGTTGCCAAAACGCACGGCACAGAACCGCGTCTTGTTGAGGCCAGACAAAGCCTGAATATAGAGTTCCGCAATGCGTTTGCTCGTCCCCATGATGCTCGTCGGATTGACAGCCTTGTCCGTCGAAATCATGACGAATGCGTCGCAACCATGTTTGATCGCACATTCCGCAATGCATGCCGTGCCTTCGACGTTATTGCGAATGGCCTCACCCGGATTGTACTCGATCATGGGCACGTGCTTGTAGGCCGCCGCATGGAATATGACTTCGGGCTTGCACTCGTCGAATATCTCATCCATCCTCGATGCATCGCAGATATCCGCAAGTCTAGGAATGATGCGGATATTGGGAGCCAATTTTTTGAACTCCCGATCGATTTCATAGAGAAAGAGTTCGCACCGTTCGAGCAGGACGAGTTCCTGCGGCTCGAAGGCGAGTATCTGGCGGCAGATTTCGCTGCCGATGGAACCGCCGGCCCCGGAAACGAGGATACGGCGACCGGAAAGGAATTTTGAAATTTTATCCCTGTCGAGCTGGACCGGATCGCGACGGAGCAAGTCCTCGACGGCGATTTCGCGCATCTGCACGACATCGATATTGCCTGCGATCAAGTCGTTCATGGCCGGAACAATACGGGTTTTGAGCGCACCGCCTGAACACGCGTCGAGAATGCGCGAAAGCATTTCCGGCGTGGCATCGTTCTGGGCGATAATCGCCTGCTTTGCATTGGACGACGCAATGCACTCATTCATGTTGTCGAGCGTGCCCAGAATAGGCACGTCCTGTATTTTCTCGCCATCGCCAGTGCCGTCGGCGATGATTCCGACGATCGCGATGCCGAGTTCCGGATGAAGCCTGATCGATTCGAGGATTTGTTTTGCCCCGGCAAGGGAGCCGATGACAATCGTGGGTTCAATCTCGACGCCGTTTGCATTCTGGCGAATCGAATGCTCGTAGTGCATACGGCGAAGCATTCGAATGCCGGCAGCTGCAAGGACCGCAAAACAAATATTGATGCAGATTACGCCCCATGGAATGACACCGTAACGCAGGATTGGAAAGTCATCCATGAGCAAGCCGCATACAATGCGGAGCAGGCATATCGGTATCTGTGCAATGAGAATCGCGATGGATATTTTTCGCACATCCGTGATGGACACGAACCGCCAGGCTCCCTGCGAGGCACCGACAAGCCAAAATGCGAGCAGCTCGCAACCGACGAGGAATGGAAGATGAAGCAACATTCTCGCACACCACGAAAGATAAAAAGAAAAATCGAGGCGCACGAAAAAAGCAGCCACAAAAGCGAATGCAAGCGCGAGAGCATCCAGACAGAATCTCGGGAAAGCATTCATGAAATGACTTTTTTTGTTCATATTCATTCCAAAAAAAAGGACACACCTAATCCAATCCCCTCTCCACTAGAGGGGATTTGTCGACTCGAAATTGCCAGGTTTACAGCAATGCGGCGCGTAATTTTTCGCAGACGAATTGCTGCTGCTCCAAGGTGAGCGAGCTGCCTGACGGCAGACAAAGGCTGTGCCTGAAGATGTCTTCACAAACCTGGCCTCGGACGCATTCACACTGTCCAAAAACGGGCTGCATGTGCATGGGCTTCCAGGTCCATCGGGATTCGATGTTATCCTTTTCGAGTTCAAGCCTGATGTCTTCGGGCGATTTTTGAATGCGTTTCGGATCGAAGCTCACGACGGTGAGCCATTTGTTCGAGCGAGCACCTTTGGGTTCCGGCATGAAAGAGATGCCGTCGATATCGCCGAGCATCTGGACGTACCGTTCGAAGTTGGCGCGTCTCTTTTCGACGCGATCGGCGAGCACTGTCATTTGGCCGCAACCGACAGCGGCGAGCAGATTGCTGAGGCGGTAGTTATACCCAATCGTGAGGTGGTGATAGAACGGCATTTTCTCGCGAGCCTGAGTGGCGAGAAATCGGGCTCTTTTAACGATTTCCTCGTCATCGGAGATGAGGGCTCCGCCGCCCGAAGTCGTGATAATTTTGTTGCCGTTAAAAGAAAAGCCACTGACTTTTCCGAAAGTCCCGCAAGGCATTCCGTTGAGCGTGGAACCGAGGGCTTCGGCACTGTCCTCGAGAATTGGGACATCATATTCACGGCAAATTGCCTGAATTCGATCGAAATCCGCCGGGATGCCATAGAGATCGACGACGACGACGGCCTTGGGCAAGCGATGATTCAACTGATCCTGTTTAAGTTTTTCGGCGAGCAGGTCCGGATCCATCTGCCAGGATGCGGATTCTGAATCGATAAAGACGGGCTCTGCGCCACAGTATCGGATGACGTTGCACGAGGCACTGAAAGTAAAATCAGAGCAATAGACGCGATCCCCGTTGCTGACGCCGAGCGTCAGCAGTCCGAGATGAAGTGCACTCGTGCCCGAGGCAAGCGCACAGACATATTTGCCGCCGAGAAATGCGCCTAATTCGTGTTCAAACCTGTCGACAAACGGCCCGAGCGGGGCAATCCAGTTGGAAGCAAAAGCTTCGGCAACGAGTTTTTCTTCCATACCCGACATATCAGGCGGGGAGAGGTAAATACGATTTTGCATACGAAAACCCTTATATTCACTACATAATGACCCTATTTAAAGCCCGACGCGTGTCGAGCCAAAAGTTTGTTATTCTAGGTTTAATTGACGAATAATTCCACGCACAAAACCATATTTTTTTAGGCAGAAGTAACTATTCTGCTATCAGCCACACTGCCACATGACTATTCATCTGAACAGTTACCCTGCCACAACATTTCTATTCACAAAAACTTTATTTGCGCCTTTAATTACGTTATGATGTGGAAGGTTTTGTAACTTCAGGGGTTAGCCATGTCAAAATCAAAAAACATTCATAGCGGCTTCACGCTAATAGAGCTTTGCATCGTACTTGCAATTTTGTCTATTTTGGCAGCCATCGCAGCTCTGAGCTATTCAAAACATCGAGATGACGAGTATGATCAGGAAGCTCTTGCGGTAATGCATTCTATTCACCAACAAGCATCTCAAGCTCTTTCTGACTGGACTTTAGCTGGCGAAACAGGAAGCATGGTTGAATTTCAAATCCCAGCAGATTGCGCCGGTGGGACAATTGATTTAGAGGTTTTGGAAGCGAATTCAAGCTATTATGTGGATCCAGAAACAACATTTGATAATAAAGACGAGTGGACTAATCGTACGATTCAACTACCTCAAGGTTCTCATCATTGGCGTTATAACGTCTGTTTTGGTTTTCGAGTGATTCCCAATGGGGCATCGCCTGCCAGAATTCCTACATTTGATATTGTTGCCAGTCGTTTTACTGGAAACATAGTCGATGAAAAGAGAGAGATTCGCTATATCTTGTATGGTTCAGGAGTTGATGCGCCTGTTATTGGTGTAACTTTTAAAGAAGGGGATAGTGGCTCCATGATGTTACCAGACGGACTTATCCTCCAACAGCCTACTCCCAAAACATATTTAAACAGCATCGAGTAACCCCATTCACATCTGACAGTTTATAACAGGAAATACAATATGAAACACGGATTTACACTTGTTGAACTCATGATTGTCGTAGCCATCATCGGTATTCTGGCTGCCACGGCCGTTCCTGTTTATAACGCCTATATCGACGATGCATCGCGAACCGAAGCGCATGTCAACCTTGCTGAGATAGCGCAAAAGGAAAGCGCATTTTTTATGACGTGGGATCGTTATCAGGATACTACCTCAACTGCAAATACGTCCGATGATTGGGGGCATGATAGTGATTCAGCGCATGTACGCACCGTCCAATCGATGGGAACCGATGCAGGTAGCAGTGATTGGGTAAAACTTGGTTTTGCATTTAGAAGCGATGAAGCCGGTGGACTTTTTGGCGGTCCAGTCTATTTCAAATATACGGTCACTGCCGCAGATGTCGATGATGCCAACCCCAGATTTACAGCATGTGCCCATCGCTGGCTGGGAAAAGAAGATGAGGATCAGGAACAGATTAATCTCCACTCCGGAAATCTTCGTCTCTATATTACACAAACGGAACACCTACATACATGCTCTCTTGTTGATACTGAATAGCTGATACGCGCTGTTTCGGCACACATTTGGGGGCCCTTTTGCTTAATAGCTTCCTCCACATTAGTTGACTTTGTTCCCAAATTGCCCATCTCCATTCTGGAAATGGGCAATTTGCGATTTTAAGCCACTTCAGCCGCCTCTGTTTCCCCCTCTGGCTTCGATGCGGGTTTGGCAAGATTTTCTGCAATCAACGTCGAGATGCTCGCATACTCACCAACGACCCAGATGAGATTGCCGGGCTCGAAAATCGTGTCGGCCTTGGGGCTCATTTCGACACGCCCATTGACCTCAATGCCAATGACAAGGCATTTCGTCCGTTCCCCAATGCCAGATTCCCGTAGCGTTTTGTAAGCAAGCCCCGATTTCTCACGAATGGGAATCGGAACACAACGGAGATTGGCTTCGTCTGTCCGTCGTTCGTCGGAATTGCGAATAAACGAGCGCATGGACTCGATATGAAGCTTCTTCATCGAAAGATTGTATGGCGCACGCGTCAGTGCCTTGAAATCTTCAATTTTGCCGACAATGCAGATCGTGTCATCGAGACGAATCTTCGCATCCCCGGCAGGAATGTTGTCGGAATAGTCATTGCCGTGTTCAATCCGGATGATAAAGAGCCCGTGTTTTGCACGCAAATTGAGTGATTTAAGCGTTTCGTCGATGAATGGCGAGTCTTCATCGATGCGGACGTGTGCCACACTCAGATCATCCGAAAGCCAGTCGCCTTCCCGAATGCACGTCATGGACGGCAAACTCTCCTGGGATCTGTCTTCACCGCCATCCTGCTCATCCTTTTGCTCTGCCAATTCGACCTCGTTGTAATTAAAGAGAAACTGTTTTTCGATGCGGATATAGTTTGCGAACAGTCCTTTAAAGGAAAGCGCAAGAATGAAAACGACAATGCCGGTGGCGACATTGATCGGCAAATCAAAGGGAGAGTAGACAACGACGGCAAATGCAATCAGCAACGCGATGAGCAGAAGGCGCAGAACAGCAAGGAGTTGTATGAGTCCCCTGCTCCCGCCTTTGAGCAACGCGACGAAAAACGTATGCTGCATATTGGAGCGTCTCACGACGAGCGCACTCAAAAACGGCAGCATACACAGCAACATGATGCCGAGGCACGCGCCACCGGCAATGAGCTTGACGTTTTCGCGCGAAACCGTGATCGATTCATAATCGAGCTGATCGATAAAACCGTCCAGTTTGGGCGCAACGAATCCACCGACAAGCGCGATTATGCCGATGCTGACCACGCCCAAAATAAACGACTCGAACAGAAACTGTTTGATCAGAATGGCACGCCGATTTGGTGCCTTTTTGACGAGCGGCGACTCGACAGCATCTCCGCGCCGGACAATCGATTCCGGCAATTTTTTCTCCAAAAACGCAGTCAGTTTGTCCGCTCTTTTAAGCATATTGGGCATCGAAATCGTCGTAATGACGCACACGGCGATGATAACAGGATAAAGGTTATCCTCCAGAACCCCCTGCGCAATCCCCAAGTTGGCGATGATGAAAGAGAACTCGCCAATATTGCCGAAACTCAGACCGGCATGCACGGATTCCGAAAGCGTCTTGCCCGAAGCAAACACCCCGAGCATCGCCATAATTGGCTGCACGATCACGACGACGAGCAGTGCCAGTGAGATAATGACGAGATTCTGAACTTCGAGAAATACAGCCGGATCGGCGAGCATGCCAACAGAAACAAAAAAGATAAGTCGGATCGTAGCCAT
>JAZODZ010000023.1:0-2610 GCA_045597285.1 Myxococcota bacterium | reverse complement strand
TAAAGGAATCAAATATTTCCGAGGAAAATTACTGTAAAATACTCAATAAGTGGAAAGAGAAAAATATTAATATAAGTAATCTTGGTTTAGATTTTAATTGCAATTAATATTATTTATTTGTCGTTCACGACGTCGATTCATGGCGACATAAAGCGGCATATAGTAGGTGCGACGTATCGCGTTGCGATACGCCACGCCGCCGGGGCGAGGTCTGAATATTAACTCGAATACTGCAATTCTGCCGTTTATGGGCTACCATACCGCATGGAATAATGGTATAATAATGAACCTCGTTCGATGAACGAGGCGTTTTGGGTGTCAGACTACTATTGGTATTGTGAGTATGAGGTTATGATGAATCGTATTCCATTCGCGTTTTTGGTTATTGGATTACTTGCTTCTGCATGTTCGCTCGAAGTTTATGGCGATCGATGTCCGGATTGGGTTGCGATATATGAGAATGGTTTGCCTGTGGAGCCCGATTCGAGTTTGCCTGAGGCTAAGGATGCGAGGAAGAATGAGCATTGTCCAGTCGATTATATTTGCGCATTGAATGGGGATAAACAACGAATTTGTCGAAAAGAATGCGATGAAACTTCACAATTATGCAACGACAAGTGTTTGAAATCTGATGACTATAAATTTTCTTTTAGTGCGTATGAAGACCTTAAATTTTGTGTGGCTGAGAGTGTTTCTGGATGTTCCGCGAATTGCAAATATGGTTGCAATGCAGATGGTTCGTGCATCAAGGCAGAGGATTGCTTAAATGGTATCGATGATATGACTGGCGCTTGCCAATGCCATAGTTCATGCCCCAACAACTGCGATGAATATGGGGCGTGCCGGGATTGTAAGAATGGTCGAGAACAAAACGGTGCGTGTACTTGTCCAATCACATGCACCATTGGTTGCAAAGCCGATGGTTCGTGTATCAAAGCAGAAGAGTGCTTAAACGGCGTCGATTATGATAATGGCTTGTGCAAATGTCATAAATCATGTCCCGACAATTGCGATGATTATGGGGCGTGTCGGGATTGTAAAAATGGTCGAGAAGAAAGCGGTGCGTGTATTTGCCCTTACTCATGTGAAAAAGGTTGCAACGCCGACGGTTCGTGCATCAAAGCTGAGGAATGCTTAAACGGCGTCGATGCGGATGGGGCTTGCCTATGTCATAGTTCATGCCCCAATAATTGCGATAAAAAAACCGGTGCTTGCCGAGATTGTGTAAACGGCAATTTAGAAAGCGGTGCTTGCAAATGCGACGATGTCTGCAAGAATGGCTGCGATGCAGTAGGCAAAACATGCACATGTCCGCTCACCTGTGAAGGCGGATGCGACGAAACGGGGAGCAAATGTACGTGTAAAGCGAGTTGTGTAGAAGGATCGTCTTGCGATGAAAACACAGGCCGATGTTCGTGTATAGAAAGATGTAAGAATGGTTGTGATGAAACAGGCAACTGTGATGATGCCTGCGCAAATATCGAATGCACTGGACCAAGCGAGCAATGTATCGCAGGTGAATGCGTCGATCTTTGCAAAGATGTTAATTGCGAAAATGCAGACGAATATTGCCGAATAGGCAAATGCGTGCCTGTCGATAAAAACGGCAACCATTTGCACGACCAATACGAAACCACAGTAAAACAAGGTCAGAACTGCCTTAAAGATGCCGATTGCGACTCTGAACCTGACAAAGGCGACGGCTTTTGTGACAGCTTTATAGGTTATAAGTGCTCGACCAGATGTACGCATGATGACCAATGTCTCGAACACTCCTACACGACAGATGAACCGTATCAATACTACTGCCGACCGGATGGCAGATGTGCCCCGGATGCATTCGTGACGGTATGGAATATTACTAATAAAACCCTTGAATTGCCGACGAGTACTGCTAAAAAATGTGATTTTACGATTAACTGGGGAGATGGTAACTCACAAAAATTCAATTGTGCAGGTACGGAATGTAAAGATCTTAATCATATATATGATAGTGATGGTATATATACTGTTACAATCACTGGCACACTGGATGGTTTTGGGTGGAAGTGGCATCTCAATACGGAGCAGACAGAGTTTGTTCAGGATGATGCTGACTTTTCGAAAATGCTCACCGAAGTTCGTGCCTTTGGCCGTGTAAAGCTGGGGGACTTTGCTTTTGCGGGTTGCTCGCATCTCAAAAAAGTGTCAAAAGTTGACATTCCTTATTTGCCGAATGGATCGAGTTTAGCGCATGTTTTTTTGAATGCTTCGGAATTTAACGATTTGGTTGAACAATGGGATGTTCGGAACGTGACAAGTCTTTTTAATGCATTCAAAGAATGCAGTGTTTTTAACCAACCGCTCAATCGGTGGGATACATCCAATGTGACGCAGATGAATAATATGTTTGTGAATGCCAAATTATTTAATCAGCCATTAGACAATTGGGACACATCTAAAGTCACGACTATGTTTGGTATGTTTAGTGGGGCAGAAATATTTAACCAACCTATTAATGCTTGGAAAACTTCGAATGTCACGGAGATGAGGTCTATGTTTGGTAATGCAAAATCGTTTAATCGGCCATTGGATAATTGGGATACATCCAATGTCACAACGATGGAGTAT
>JAZODZ010000022.1:0-10519 GCA_045597285.1 Myxococcota bacterium | reverse complement strand
TATCACTATCACTTGCGATTAACCTTTTCTTAATAACAGCCTCGTTTCAATCTACGATTGAAGCGAGGCTTAAATTTTGGCTCTGTTTAACGAGCATGGATATACGAAATAGAAAGACCTTCGATAAATGATAAAAAATCGCCCTGAAAGGGCGAAAGATTATAGCACGGGGTGAGCGCGTAGCGCGTAACCCCGGGTAAAAGCGATTTCCTACTATTATTTCTCCACCGCTCCCATTGGGAGCGGGGGGGCCGCGATAGCGGCGGGGGTGAGGTCAACCAAGCCTATATCCACGGAGGTTGAACAGAGCCTAAATTTTTACCTCATCAAACGATTCGACTTCTTCATCGACATCGTTACCAGATTCTACATTGAAATGAAGTGAATCCCGGCGCCGCATTCGAATTGTGTGCATACCGAGTTGTTTGGGGCCAGCAAAATCCTTTTTGGGATTATCGGCGATGTAAACGCAATCCCGATAGGGGGTATCCAATGTCCAGGCGACGAGTTGAAATGCTGCCGGCGCGGGTTTTGGGGCCCGTATTTCGGCTGTAAATAATGGGCACTCGATCCACGGAAGAAGTCCCAGCGCAAGGAATTTCGCCCGTTGTGAATGAATTGGCCCATCGGACACGATTGCTGTGCGTCCGCGAAGATTATGTATAAACTCCCTCGCATCTTCACATAAATCAATGTTTGGTTTGTGACATCGATAAATATCGACGAGTGCTTTCGTTTCAATCGTTAATTCGGGAAATGCCTGCCTGGCGAGGTCGAATGTATTTCCGCGCACGCCACACTCAAAGAGTTCCCAGCATTTTTGGCCAAATGCCGGAATGCCAATCTCATTGCCGACGGCGTTAAATCCAGAACGCACATAATCTCTTTCCAGATATAATGTGTCGTCGATATCAAATATATATGCAGTCATTTTATAATCACTATTCTTTATATTACCAATATCATTGCCATACAATAAGGCCCCCTTTTATGCGACTAAAAGAGGGCCATTCACTGTTTTATTTCACCTGTGCACCGGGGATTCTCAGAATCGTCGAGGGCAGTTCGAGACCGGCTTCGTCGCTCGCCGCGAGTATCATGCCGTGTGAAGTCAGACCAAAGAGTTCACGCGGTTTGAGATTTGTCAGAACGAGGACGTTGCGGTTGACTAAGGCATCGGGATTGTAGTGCTGTGCAATGCCAGCAACGATTTGAACGGGGCCGTCTGGATGGCCGATTTCGATCTGGCAGCATACGAGTTTGTTCGATTTCTTGACCTTTTCGGCGGACAGAATCTTGCCGACTCGAATGTCGAGTTTTTCGAAATCGCTGTAATCGATGGCATCCTTGAGGGGACGGCGCGTAATTTCGATTGCTTTCTTTTCCTCGAGTTTTTCTTCGCCGGGAATCACGGTCGCGGGAGCTTCTGCGGGGACATCGACGACGAGTTTGTCGAATGTTTCGCGTTCCGGGCGCAGATAGGTTTTTTCGACTTTTGCAATGACATTGCCGTCGCCAAGTGGCTTGTCGATGTCGCAAAGATTCTGGTCATCGAGACCGAGCTGGGCAAAGATCTTGGCCGAAAAATCGGGAACGACGGGCTTAATGGCAATCGCAATCAGGCGCACGACTTCCGCACATGCCGTTACGATCGCACGTGCCATTTCGGGATCGGCATTCTCGCCTTTCAGATAAGTCCAGGGGGCTTTTTCCTGATAGAAAAGGTTTGCGGCATCGCCGATTTCGCAAATCGCCTTGATGGCACCGGCCGTATTGAGGTTCGCATACATATCGGCAATTTCGACGATTCTTGCCTTTGCATCGGCAATCAGCTTGCGGCAGTCATCGTCGTATTTCGCCGTCGAAAGTTTGCCGCCGAGTTTGCCTTCGGCAAACGTAAACGAGCGGTTGTGGAGATTGGCGAGGTTGTTGATCAAGCCTGAACAGACGCGGAAATAGAAATCTTCGATGTTGAGATCGATATCTTCGACGCCTGTCGATAATTTTGCGGCAAAATAAAAGCGCAGATAGGCCGCAGGAAGAACTTCGAGATATTTCGAGGCGAGTATGAACGTACCTCGGGATTTACTCATTTTTGTGCCGTTCACGGTGAGGAAACCGTGGGCATGAACGTGGCTGGGGAGTGAATATCCCGACACTTTGAGCATGGCCGGCCAGAACAGCGTGTGGAAATAAATGATGTCTTTTCCGATGAAATGCCAAATCTCGGTGTCTTTGTTTTTCCAGTATTTGTCGAGGGATTCGCCGTGGGCTTTGCACCAGGAAGCGGTGGTTGCAATATATCCCATCGGGGCATCCATCCAGACGTAGAAATATTTATCGGGATGACCGGGAATTTCGAACCCGAAGTAAGGTTTGTCACGCGAAATATTCCAATCCTGCAATCCTTCATCGATCCACGTTTTGACGAAGTTCCGAACCTCTGGATCGAGTGCATCGGATTCGGCATAAGCCCGCAATTCCTCGGTCATCGTGCTCAGCGAAAGGAACAGATGATGGGATTCGCGCACGACGGGAACGGAGCCGTCGAGGACGCAGTGGGGATCGACGAGGTCGAGCGCGTCGTAATGGGCTTTGCAGACTTCACAGCAGTCGCCATACTGATCTTCGGCACCGCATTTCGGGCATTTGCCTTTCACGTACCTGTCCGGCAGAAATCGTTGCATTGTCTCGCTATAAAGCTGTTTGACGACTTCCTCGCGAATCAGGCCGGCTTTGCACAGCTTGTCATAAATTTCATACGCCAGTGCCTTATTTTCCGGGCTGTTCGTCGTATAATAATGCGCAAAATCGATATCAAATCCCTTAAAGTCTTTGACATGCGAATCCCATGCTTCGGCGATGAGCTGTTCGGGCTTAATGCCGCGCTTTGTGGCGCTGATTTCAATCGGTGTGCCGTGTGTATCGTCGGCACACATATAAAGGGCTTCGTGACCCATCATGCGCATGGCCCGGGCAAAAATGTCGGTTTGAATGACTTCAACCATGTGTCCAAGATGAATGGCCCCATTGGCATAAGGAAGGCCGCTCGTGATCAGAAGACGCCTTTTGTTCATGTGATAACTCCAAATTAAAGTGACATTCGCACTGCGAGCACGATGCTGCACGACGCGAACGTCCAAAAAACGGCACGATTGCCGCCGAGGTGTCTGTATATCACACATTTAGAACAGAATGGCGCATATTTTTAGATTCGAGACAACTATTCAGGCCTCACCCGCCGCTATCGCGGCACCCTCTCCAATGGAGAGGGAAATGGGTTCGCTTGCGCTCACCCATGACACTACATAAGAATTATTCTCTTTCCCCCTCTCCAATGGAGAGGGGGCAGGGGATGAGGCCAACATTCTCATTTTCTATATTCACAACAATAAATAACAACGTTCTCCAATCTTTGCAGCCTCCTGCCTCCTGCCAATTGCCTGGTTTCGATAAAACCAAATAATTCAGAATTCCTGTTAGGAATTGATATACTCCTCCTTTATCCTTCTGAATCGGAACTGGACGGACGGCATTTCCCGAGCTTACTTTCGTCTTCACCATAATCGGATACATCGTGACATGTATATTCATTGGGTATAACGCACTGGCCTTTATAACATATTTCGCCGTATTTACATTGATTATGAATGCACTGGCATCCTTCTTTTAGATTGCAAAGGTTATAATAGTTGTGAACAACACTTCGATCAGAGAAAAAATGGCTATCGGAAACAATACAATCGATAATGAGGTATTGTTCCGGATCGATATGGGTATCCGGATAACAGCGGTTTGTACCTGGTACATCATCGTTCTCACAGTCATAGGACAAATAGTTATTCTCAACAATCATGCGCTTGTTGTTATATACACAGCTTTTCAGCGAAATATATTGTTCATCATCATAACAATAATCCTGATATTCAATCTTTGTTTCGCCGCATTTGCATCCATTCTCATCCGCACATTGCCTCAACTTTCTGCTGACGAGATATCCATCCTTCGATTCAAACGGCTTATTTGTCAATGGATCGATACAACCTTCTGATGTACAGATACCCGACGGTGGACATAATTGACTATGACAAAAACAGCCGCGAACGTGTTCGCAGGATTCCCGATCCTCCAATTTGAGCTCCGCATTAAAAGAATAATCGGCGAAACTATCTTCGAGGTTAGGGCATATCACGTCTTTGCCGAGTTCATGGCCAAAACAAAGACCATCTTTAGGTTTGGCAACAGTTTCCGAATCGTCTTCCGAATCGTCAGTTTCCGGATCGTCTGATGCTTCGTTAGGATTGTTGTCGTTCACCCAACGTCTGTCAATGCATGAAAATCCTTCCCAATTATCGCGGTCATCCTTCCCGCAATAGGCGGATTTTTTAATACATCTTGCACCTTCGGGAAGAGGTTTTCCATTGCACATACAGGGCTTGTCTTTTAGGGCACACTTCCAGACGCCGTCGACACATGTATAATCTTCCCAGTCGTACAAACTATCCTTTCCGCATTCTGCAAATTCCGTATATTGAATTTTGTCGTCATCGCCCCAATTGTATTCCCATGAACAAGTTGCCCCTGCAGGCAATAGCTTGTCCTGGCAATGACGTTTGCCGTCTTCCGCCTTGACAACCCAATCCTTATTGACACACTCGTATTCTGACGCCGTTTGAGCTGTCATACAAGCATAACTATGTATGCCGCAGCATTGGTAGTCCGCCCCGTTCCAATGTTTGCATGTTGTGTTGGGAGTGAGTTCAAAGCCACCGCAAAGGCATTTTTCCGTTTTACAAATCCATTTTCTCTCTTCTTTATCACATTCATATCCAGTCATATCCGTTGGAATCTCATCATCATAACAATAGATTTTATCATCGTGACAATATGAATTTGCCGGAAGTGGCTTGCCACCGCACAGACATTTATCATTTTGACAAACCCATTTATTATCTTTGCATATATAATTGGATAAATCCTGTGGCGCTCGCTCAAAATTATTAAAATGCCAGCCTTCGGGAGCACATGCGATATATTCTGTGCCGTCTTGTGTTCCATGACATACCATGCCTGGCGGTAATTTCTGGCCATTGCAAACACACTCGCTCGATTCATTGCATTCCCAATAACGGATATAGGGCCACTCATCAAGTTTGGCAATATGGTAATGTTCGGAGTCTTTGGGCTGATAACTTAGCACTTCCGGATAGTCTGTGGCACATGTACTCGCATCTGTAGATCCTTCCCCCACTCGCTCTCCAATGAATAATGCACATCGTCCATCGATACATGCGGCATTTTCGGGACAACGTGTGTCGCCGCATGGACAACCTTTTTCATTTTCGCATCTCCATAGACCGATATCAATTTCAAGGCAGTCACCAATACTGGGCGATATTCTCTCATAACCCTCGGGATCTTTCGGCGGGATTTCTGATTTGCAGTTTGAGTCTAAATATCGAATCACCTGTGTTGGTGTATCACTCGTCCCACATATATCGAACCAGGATTCAAATTCGGAGTCACCGTAGTCATTTCTAATTTCACCGGCAAAATAACAGTTGCCATAAGCACATATTTGATTCTTGCCGCATCGTTGTGTGCCACATTCGCAATTACCATCTTCGCACATAAAAATGCTGTCGATTGCGCCTGCAACAAATTCGCATCCACCATCGCATTTCTCACCGGGAGAGCAGGTTATCTGCTGGCATTCATGATATCGGTATTCCCCATCGCATTCGCCGCAGCCCTTGGGCGATGTACAAACCCATCCCTTTTTTGTACACGTGTGATCCTTCATTTTGGATAATGGAAGTCCTTCGCCGCCGCAATATACGTAATTTTCCCGAACGCGTAATCCCTTTGGAATGGTGTAAGTCTGATTCGTATGATATGTGCAGGTTTCACTCTGGCATTCCCAATAATCGTAACTGTCATCGTTGACATCGCCTGCTTTCGGTATCGGCGCAAGATATACGTCCATTTCAAATTTTGTTTTGCATTGATTGTCTTTGCATTTTTCGCGATATTGACAAATCGTATCGCCGCATTGCTCGTGGTATTGATCTGCGACCGTCGGGATTTGCGGCTGTTCGGCAGACGATGCCGCCGTATTGGAATTGGGCTTGGGTGCGCACGAACATAAAACGGCGGATGCAAAACATAATATGATAATGTGTTTATTCGGCATGGCGGTTATCCTCAATAAATCATCGTGATGGGGAACGCGTTTACGTTCGATTGCACATTGTACCATAAAAAAAGCCTGTGCGTATTTGCCGATCGGCAAATAGCACAGGCCCAACGCACGGCGTATCGGCAGCGCCGATAGCCGTGCCCCATGAATTTCAACGCAGAGACGTGCAATCGCACGTCTCTCGCACGGGCGTATCGCATCGCGATAGCCGTGCCCCAACAAATTACAGAGAATCCACCATGATTTCGGTCACGAGTTTCGTGTATTCCACGGGATCGGGAAGCGGCGACCCTTCGGCCAGCAACGACTGGCCAAACAGAAGCTGCGCATATTTCGGAATCAGCGCATCGTCGGGATTGGCCGCAAACTTGGACTGAAGTTTCTGCAACAGAGGATGGTTCGGATTGATTTCGAGAACGCGTTTCGACAACGGCGCATGCGTATTGCTCATCTTCGAAATGATGCGCTGGAGCTGCGGGCTGACGTCGCCGTCCAGACCGACCAGGCACGCGGGGCTCGTCGTCAGACGGTTCGACAACCTGACGCTCTCGACTTCGTTCGACAGGCAGCTTTGCAGCTTTTCAAGCAGGCTGCCGTAGTCTTTCTTCTGCTCTTCGAGCTTTTCGCGCTGTGCCTTCTTTTCGTCCTCCGTCCCAAGCTCAACCTCGCCACGGCCGATGAACATGATCTTCTTGCCGTCAAATTCGCGAATCTGGCTGAAAAGAATTTCATCGTATGGATCAATGAGATACAGAACTTCATATCCTTTCTGGATAAAGGCTTCGAGATGCGGGCTGTTTTTCACGACTTCGAGTGATTCGCCCGTAATCGCATAGATGGAATCCTGATCCGACGGCATACGTTTGATGTATTCCGCGAACGTCGTCATCGTCGTCTTGTTCTCGTTCTTGTCGTCCTTGTCGTCCGAATCCGTTTCTGCTTTTTTCGGTTCCTTGGCGGCTTTTTCGTCTTCCGCAACCGTATATGTCGAAACGAATTTCATCAGTTTGAGCAGTTTGTCCTTGTTGTCATAGTCGCTGGCGGCACCTTCCTTGATGACGCGGCTGTAATTTTCCCAGAATTTGGCGTATTTGTCGGGATCGTTTTCCATCGCGGCGCTCAGCATATCGAGAACTTTCTTCGTGATATGCTTTTTGATCGTCGAAATGCTGCGGTCTTTCTGCAAAATTTCACGAGAAAGGTTGAGGTTCAAATCTGAAGAATCGATGACGCCTTTCAGGAAACGGAGGTAATCCGGAAGAAGCTCGGCGCACTGTTCCATAATCAGGACGTGCTGGGCGTGGAGTCTGAGGCCGTATTTCGCATCGCGATAGTTCATGTCATAAGGCGGACGGGCCGGCACAAAGAGCAGTCCGCGGTATTCCATCGTGCCTTCGGCCTTCACGTTCAGGCGGAACAACGGATCCGTCCAGTCATACGTAATGTGCTTGTAAAAATCGTTGTACTCTTCGTCCGTCACCTCGCTGGCATTCTTGAGCCAGATCGCTTTCATCGAGTTCGCCTGTTCCCAGCACTTTTCTTCAACCATGTGCTCGGGATCGTTGCATTTGCTCGAATCGTGGCCTTCGGCCTCTTCGACGCCTTCGCGATGGTGCTTGTGCGTGCATTCGACCATAATCGGGTACTGCACGAAATCGCTGTATTTCTTAATCGTGTTCTTGATGACGTATTCATCGGTAAAATCCGAGAGCTGGTCTTCTTCATCCGATGTACGCAGGTTCAGAATGATGGACGTCCCGACCGTGTCCTTGATCGAGTCTTCGATCGTATAAGAACCGTCGCCGCTGGAACGGAACGTATAGGCTTTGTCCTGGCCGGCACGGCGGCTCGTCACGATGACGTCGTCCGCAACGATAAAGGCAGAGTAAAATCCTACGCCGAACTGCCCGATGAGCTTGCCCGCCTGATCCTGATTCTCGGCCTTCTTGAGCTGTTCCATGAACGCTTTGGTGCCGGAATGCGCAATCGTGCCGAGGTTTTTAATCATCTCTTCCTTCGTCATGCCGTCGCCGTTGTCCTCGATGGTGAGCGTATGCGCTTCCTTGTCGGCATGAATGCGGATTTCGAGTTTCTCATCGCCGGAAAGTTTGCTCGAGTCCGTCAGAGCTTCAAATCGACGCCTGTCAAGCGCATCAGAGGCATTCGATACGAGTTCGCGAAGAAAAACGTCTTTGCTCGAATACAGAGAATGAGCCATCAACTGGAGAAGTTCTTTGGTTTCTGAACGAAATTCAAATTTTTCCTGTGCCATTTTAACCTGTTCCTTATCTTGTTTGAGAGCCACAAAACTCTCGAAATATAGATTTATCAAGGGTGCTCAATCGGCGCCTGTTTCAACGGGCGAAAAAGGCTATGCACCGGGCGAGTGTTGGCAAGTATTTTTTTGCGCTGTATTTTTTTGCGATGGTGTGCATTGTTGCGTTTTTTTATATGGCACGCCTATTAAAATACGGCGTGCCCGCCACGCTATTGCATACGCGTGGCGATTCTTTTGACAACACAACCTCCACCTCGATCGCCGAATCCCCAAATGCGCATACTCGCCCCATCCCCATCCCATATTTCCAAACTCTTTCCCGATGTTTTGCCGATCGATATTCAGCGCACAGAGCTGTCCGAAGCATTTGCGCCATTGCAATGGCAAGACACGACTTCTCAACCTCGTGAATTCGTCATTCCCGATCACTTTTTGCCTCACTATTCTCTTGGAATTATTGAGGATTTTTCTGCCTCGTCGCAGTTCGATCGATTGCGTGAATGGCAGGGCCCCGCCATTTGGACTATTGCTTTCGATGGAAATGGATTTCACGGGCAATACGCCAGATCCTGGAAGACAATTCGTGGAAATCTATTTTTATGCCTGGCCATCCCGGTGAATCTTCCTATCGACAGGATGAACAAGATTCAGCGCTTGCCCGCAGAAATCCTTGCGCATACGCTGAATCAATTCACCGTGTCCGACGTCGAAGCTGCGATAAAACTCCCCAACGATGTCGTTATTCGGCCCAAATTCGGTGACAGTCCGGGCTGTAAAATTGCCGGAAGCCTGACAGAAATGCGCATTTCAGGTCAGCGCATTACCCAGGTGCGATACGGCATTGGCATGAATCTCATCGCGGCGCCGACAGTTTCAGATCCCGGGCATTTGTCGGCGTGCGCTTTTAAGGATTTTTATCCATCCGCCGCCATTCCAGAGAATCGACTTCTACCGCACTTTTTCCAGACAATTATAGACGGCGTATGGAATATTTTGTTATTTCACGAGGCCTGAAGCAATGTCTCAGCCCGGGGAACAATTGTTGGATAGGTAAGAGTTTATGTAGAAAGAGAATAATCTTGTGTGTTGCGAACGGGTGAGCGTAGCGAACCCAAATCCCCTCGCCCAATGGGAGAGGGGGGCACGCAACGCGGGCGGGGTGAGGTCAGTAGGGGGCTGAACAATCCCCTCAATTCCTACTCGTTTTCCAAAAACTTGAAAATGGCTCCGGCCTGGATATTCCCGCCGACATTCTTTCTTGCCGTTTCACTCGCTGTCAGGCCGCGCTTGTCTCGAATCTCTTTGTCGGCGCCGGCTTTAATCAGACACTCCACGACATCGAGGCTTTTTTCTGCCGCGATATGAAGCGGCGAACGGCCTTGCTTGTCGACGGCGTTCACGTCGGCACCGTGTTCGATCAAAAGCTGAACTGCATCGAGACTGAGGGCGCTGGCGAGGTGTAGGGGAGTCGAATCGGCGATATTACGGGCGTTGACATCGGCACCAGCTTCGATCAGAGGGTGCATATTTTCAAACCGATGGCTTGCGACGGCCGCATGTAGCGGCGTAATGCCATAGCGATCGTGAATATTGACATCCGCGCCGAGTTCGATGATTTTTTTTACGCTTGCCGGATCGAGCATTTCAACGGCTTCATAAAGTGGTGTGCGACCTTCTATCGGTGTGATGTGCATCTTTTATGTTCCTGTTTATGTCCTGTTGCGCTGTTCATGCGCAAGGCAGGTCATATAATTCAGAGTTCAAATAAAAGCCAATGGATCTGTCAAACGTATGTGACTAAAATAGGAAAGTAACAGTTCAGCCATTAGAAAAGGCTATGTTGCACGCTTATGGATATGGGCTGTTATCTGTCGATTCTTTAGGGCTAAAACTGGGTGAAATCGTCTGCAGGGCGCTACGATCCATCCCTGGATGAAATCATGCCCGCTTTCAGTATGTTGATGAATTCTCTTAGAATCAAATAGTGGATTGGTAAAGCCAATGTAAAAAGTAAATAATCTTATGTGTCGCAAACGGGTGAG
>JAZODZ010000021.1:0-3178 GCA_045597285.1 Myxococcota bacterium | reverse complement strand
TCACAAGCAATCCTATTATTATCACTACATGCTATCATTTCATAATAATTATTCTTAAGTGATTTATCACTGTTCAATTCCTCACTAGGAGGATTAACAGTATATGTATAAGTGGTTCTTGCTATTGTATCTGATGTGTTTCTTTTCCAATCGCTGTTGAAACCGCCATAAATGGCGACAAATTCCTTGCGAGGATAAACTTCATTCTTCAGAAGATATTTGTTCGGAGCGTAATTGATATATTCTGGCTCGTCTTTAAGCTTTTTCTGATAGGCGGCAATATGGGCGTTGAGAATCTCATCTTCCGTAGATTCTTTTGTCAGTTCGCTGCCTGACACAGTATGAGCGGCTTCGAGCTTGAGAGTATAAACTTTAGCTGCGACAGGTTTGGATGGAACATTAACCATCTCCTTGCCCCAATTGGATTCTGTAGATGTCGATTCATCATCATCATCATCATCTTTGCTTACGAGAATATCGTGTACAATTATCTTTCCATTGGTAGAAGATTTGATAGCCGTTATAATTGCCTTGTTGAGTGATGCTACGGGGCTGTCCCTTTTCCCTTCATGTTCATCATTGCCGCCTGTATCATCTTGTGAATAATTTGCAACAAAAACGGCATTGTTATCATCCCAGTCGTAACCGTCGCAGTTGGAATCTACACCGTCGCCATAGAAATCGGTTTCGCGTTTCGTAAAGAGCGGCTTACAACTCGTTTGGCCATCTTTGCATTCTCTATAGCCATGATTACAAATGCCATTTTCACCGGTTTGACAATAGGTGAAGACATAATCTTCATCGATCTGGCCATTGCAGTTGTCGTCAACTCCGTCGCAGTCGTCGTCTTTTTCAGTCGAATTGGCATTATAACAAACCAAGCTGTACGTCGATCCCGAAGCCTTGCATGCTACCTTTCCATCAGGCGTGCAAAGCGTATGTTCTTTCGCTTCATACACCGAGCATTTTTCATTGAGAGCAAGTTTTTTTTCGTCCGATTCGGAAGCATCGACATATTTATAATCCACTTCGTCAAACTTGATATAGGAAGCGCTGCCGTCGGCGGTTTTATCATCGCAATCGTTGTCCAGACCGTCGCAAATATCGGGATTGCCACCAAATCGCTCTTTGTTCTCGTCGTCGCAGTCGTCGATTATCGTCGAATAGCTTGTGTCTGCGTTCAGCGTAATCTTATCCCAATACTGTTAGTTGTACGTATTGGGCATGGCATAGCACACCGATGTATTCTCTTTACAGCAATAATGCGTATTCTCTGCATCCATGACGCCGTGTCCGTCGCCATCTCCATCAAGACTGTAGGTGATGGCATTCTCCGTTGGTGTGGCAATGCCGCCACCTATGATGACGAGTTGCGTCTCGCAACCGTTGGAAACATCGCCGTCGCAATCGGCATAACCTTCGTCACATTTATCTTTGCACTGATAAGTATAAGTGCTGTCAATCGCTTCAGGGGTCGAGTCGTCAAGCGTTTTTCCACCGTTGTCGCAAATGCGATCGATATTCTTAGCATCCTTGCCTGCTTTGCACGGTTCATCACAGGAGCTGCAGAAATCAGCTTTACCAATGACCTCGGTATAATCGATTTTTCCGTTACAGTTGTCGTCCGTATAATTTCGGGTGCAGGTATTGAGTTCTTTTCCGTAATAGACATCGTTGCGCGTATCGTCGCAGTCGTAGCCATTGCGCTCACATGCGCCAAATCCCTGGCCATCGCCGTCGAAATCGAGACACGATTCGCACGTGCCAGAATCGGGCGTGCAGAAGGATGTTTCCGATTCACCGGTTTTAGTACAGCTAAACCCAAGCGGACACATATCTTTGCGAGAACACTGTGGCAGGCATGAGCCCATCACACAAGATTCTCCGGTTGAACACGACGCGCTACTGGTACACGGTTCACAGAATGTTTTGGAATAGAACGATTCACTGATATCGTTTGGCCGGCACAGCGACGCGTATGGTGCAGTTTCCATGTTTGCAAGATTGAGTTTGCTATGAAATGGCAAACTCATCTCTGCACCAAACTGATCTTTGGGCGGATAAGGCGAGTCCCCCACGACCGCCACCTGGCACGTAAACTGGAGAATGCCGGAAGACATGTGATCACAAACCGTCACGTCACGGGTGCAATCCCGGGAACAAACGCCATATCCCTCGGGAATGCGCGAATCGATCATCGACATTGGGATGAGATCGATATTCGACAATCCCAGATAGCTCACAGACATCGTTCTGGATGTCGAAAGCTCGAAGACGCAGATACCGTGGGCGCAATCCGAGTTCGATTGACACAGCTGCCAGAGCATGGCTTTTTCCAGGTCTATGGCATCCTCGCAAAAGCCTTCGTTACAAGTCGTCCCCGAGACGCACGATTCAAACTTACCTTCCTCGGTACAGCGATAAGTATTGTCGGCGCTACATGTTCCTGGCTCGCATGTGAGGTCAGCTGGAAGTTCGCACTTGCCATTTGTACAAGTCTCAAGTGAACCACACGAAACCCAGGTGCCGCCATCGCATTTTTGGGTATTGTCCTCGTTGCAGGTCTTGTCTTCGCATTCTGGCACAATGCCCTTGATGCAATACCCCATGTTGCAACCATAGCCTTCTTCACAGGCTTTCCAATGGCCGGTTTCGTCGCAATAAGTCGTGTCGTTTTTGCACAAGATGCCTTCGCAAAGTGTCGGATCGGGTGTCTCGCACTTGCCTTTGTTACAGACAAGACCATCCGTACATTTTGGATAACACTCATTGAGACCAATACATTTGCCGTCAGCACACTTTTGCGTGTAATTATCACATTCGGGCAAGCACAGCCGACTATCGTAACACTCGCCTTTATAGCATTGCTCAGTCTCAGCATCGCAAGAAGGGACGCAGACATCTTTGCTCAGACATCTGCCGTTCACGCATTTGCTGTATTCTGAATTGCATTGGGGAACGCATTCGGCTTTGTCATAGCACGTTCCCTTGATGCATTTTTCGTTTTCTTCACAGCCGGGCACGCAATCGAAAATGTTGTAACACTTGCCCATATATTCTTTCTGATCTTCGTTACAATCCGCAGGCGTAGTCGATGAATCGGTGTTGCACGATGCAAGCAACTGAGCCATTGCGAGTACAGCAAGATATAATAAATGTCGTTTGTTCATATCGATGC
>JAZODZ010000020.1:0-3113 GCA_045597285.1 Myxococcota bacterium | reverse complement strand
CAATTTGCCATCCTCGATGCTCTCCAGACCGTCAACGAAAAGCTGGGGACACTCGGTGCCACCGATTTGAACGATGTGACATCCGGTGCAACAGAAGTTGCCGACAGCACACCGAATGGTAAGATTTTCCATCAAATGAGAGCCGGACTTGGCCTCGACAACATCGTTCTTTACAGAGCCTCTGAATTGCCCGAAACGATCGTCGTTCTCAATACCAACCCGGTCGTGGTGTGTATCCGCACGGAAATCTTCCAGAAGGCTGCCGGCAATGAGCTTCAGTTCTGGCTTGCCAAAGGTCTAGGACTTGCCCATCCCGATGTCCGCATTCTCGCCTCGACACCCGAGAATATGCGCAATGCCCTGCCGAAAGCAGTGCTCGTCGCCGCAGGTATCGGCAGTGTCACGGAAGAAACGGCCATTCTCGTCTCCAAGATTAAAGCCTGTATGTCTGATGACGAACTCAAAGCACTCCATACGCAGCTTTCAATCTATGACGAAGAAAACCTGATCGAATGCGCGAATTCGTTCACGAAAGACATGCTGGCCTCAAGCGACCTGCTCGGTGCGTATGTCGTCGCCGACATGAGAACTGTCTGGAGAGCGGAATCACGTATCGACACCAACATCACTGAACAGCGCAATGTCAAGACAGTTGAAGAAATCGGAAAAGCCATCGAGGTTTCCGATATCCTCCGCAAAGTTTTGGCTTACTATGTATCAGCGATGTTCACAGAACATATCGGCTAATCGGCTTATTCATTCCTAAAAAGCCGGCCTTATCCGGGCCGGCTTTTTTTGTCGGCTGTGTTGACAGTGGAGCGGATAAATTGTCTAAGACCACCAAAATATTAGGTTCATTACTCAATACCGTTATAAATCATATCGGTGACGGCATTAAAAATGTGATTGACAATACCGAAATCACCGAAGAACTTAGCCAGAATGGCGAAGACGGAAAAAAAACATATTCCGTTCATTTTAATATTGGTAAGAAAAAATTAAATGTTATCGATGTCGAGGTCGAACAAATTGATTTTTATATTAAAAATGGAGTTCTCATTTCATATCAGGGACATGACAATCATATCACTATTCCAGATAACGTGACAGAAATTGGGGAAAATGCGTTCAAAAATAAAAGTATTCAATCTGTTACTATCCCCGACTCCGTGTCAGTCATTGGAGAAAACGCTTTCTGTGATTGTGTAGAACTGGAAAAAGTAATATTTGGACAGAACGTAAAAGAAATTAGGAAATCAGCCTTCGAGAATTGTTATATGCTTCAGAGTGCAGAACTTCCAGAAAACCTTGAAACACTAGGTGATCGCTGTTTTGCCGAAAACTGGAATCTTCATCATGTCGTTCTTCCAAATCATATAGAATTTCTTCCCGATGAATTATTTATGGGATGTCAAAGCCTTGAACACATCAAATGGCCGGATCATTTAAAACAATGGGGTAAAAATATATTTTCAGACTGCTTTGAACCCGATTTATGGCAATATTTTGTCGTTGAAAATGGCGAGTGCCAAAGAATATCCAATGATCAGAATGAGCTGGATCCCGATAACGTACTCGGTCTGGATGTTTCATATTATTCCATGACACAGTCACGCAAGCTCCTAAACTGGATTTGGAAAGATTTTCCATTCGACAAAGATATCGTTCAATATCGCATGGAGTTTTGTAAGAAAGCACTATATTTTTGCGCTATTTTCAGTGATTGCGAAATCTATGCGACCTTGCAAACAATCAATCTTTGTTATGAAATACTCAATTCAAACCCTGAAAGTATTAACCAGCCCATATTCTGGATTGAATTCATGCATCGTATTCTGAACACGATTGCAGGAAATGGCGAATCATGGAAAAAGTCCGATAACGACATCAAAGAAAGTATTCTATGTGAAGAAGATTTGAACGATCCCATTGTCCACGATATTGCTCAAAAAGCATTTATCTCCCTGATGGCCGAGCTCTATATTCCCCTAACAATCAATCGTTATCACCCGGGCATATATCATTACGCCGCAGAATATAAGACAGGACAAGGCTACTGGGATTTTGCATTAAAACTTGAAGGACTGCTTCGTTCTGAAAATTATAATATTACAGCCTGTCTTCCTGAATGCGTTCCGGAAGATTCCCTTGAAGAATGGCTCTGTACATGGAGCAAATTGCCAGAACTCGTCGACACTGCAATTATTATGCTCTCTCTGAATGATGATGAGCATCGTGATAAAATATGGTTTTCCATCATGTCTCGCGAACGGGCTGAATCACTTCAACAGTTTTTAGATGAACTGCACTGTGCGGACAATCTCGACGGCTGGATAAATGGCGAAAAACTCTTTGCACTTCGCCTGATTTGAAGCTATATAAGCGCCGCCGAAGGGCTTGATGCCCGAGGATTTGGAGGTCGTATGGATTCGCGAATAGCAGTCATTGGGATTATCGTTGAAAATATCAATTCAGTTGAACTTCTCAATGCCATCATTCACGATTATCGCGACATTATTCTCGGAAGAATGGGCGTCCCTCACCGCAAACGCTCGCTCTGCATTGTTAGCCTTGCCGTGGATGGTCCGGCACAGTCCATCAACGCATTATCCGGTAAAATTGGCCGTCTCCCGGGCGTTACCGTCAAAACGGCATACGCTTCCTTACCCCTATCTGACGAGAAAGCATCAACCTGACTCGAAAGGAAATTGACATGTACGATCCCAAGTCCCTTAAAGCCGAAGAATTCATCGATCACCAGGAAGTTCTCGATTCACTTGCCTGGGCAGATGAACACAAAAATGATATCGACACAATTCATGCCGTCCTAGACAAGGCCAGACTCCACAAGGGGTTGAGCCATCGCGAGGCATCGTTGTTGCTCGCCTGCGATATCTCCGAAATCGAAAATGAAATATTCCAGCTCGCCCGCGAAATCAAACAGGCATACTACGGCAACCGAATCGTCCTCTTTGCACCGCTATATCTTTCCAATTATTGCATTAATGGCTGTGTGTACTGTCCCTATCATCTTAAAAACAAACACATCGCCCGCAAAAAACTGACACAGGAAGAAATCGTTGCCGAAGTGACTGCGCTTCAGGATATGGGAC